>CAZVRB010000046.1:0-25635 GCA_964629365.1 uncultured Leptospiraceae bacterium | reverse complement strand
AGCTACGTGGATAATATCGAATTCTCTCCCATGGATGCCACAAGGAGTGACTGGAACTATGTTGCCGAAATGGTTGAGGCGGTTATCGGCGTGGGGGCCACAACGGTGAATATTCCCGATACAGTTGGGTATGCCATTCCTAACGAGTTTTATGAATTAATAAAGTTTTTGTTCGACAGGGTGCCCAATATCAATGACGCGGTGATATCGGTTCACTGTCACAATGATCTTGGCCTTGCCGGCGCAAATGCCCTTGCGGCCATACAGGCCGGTGCCAGGCAGGTGGAATGTACTATAAATGGTATCGGTGAACGGGCAGGAAACACGGCAATGGAAGAACTGGTCATGTCCATAAAAACCAGGGGTGACAGTTTTAACGTGTACACTGACCTTAATACCAAAAACCTGATGGCAACCAGTAAGCTTCTTACCCATATAACAGGTGTAGCAGTGCAGCCGAACAAGGCTATCGTGGGTGCCAACGCCTTTGCCCATGAATCAGGTATCCACCAGGATGGTGTCTTGAAAAATTCAATGACCTACGAGATCATGAAGCCCGAAGACGTGGGTATTACCAGGTCCACCCTTGTGCTGGGCAAACACTCCGGCCGGCACGCGGTTATCGACAGGCTCAAGGACCTTGGTTATGACCTTGAAGGGGAAGACCTGGAGCGTTTCTTCAAATACTATAAGGCACTTGCCGACCGTAAGAAGCAGATCTATGATGAAGACCTGGAAGTTCTTATAGGTGAGGCAATTTACAAGGAGAAAGGCCGCTACAAGGTTACCAACGTGCAGATATCAACGGGGATGTATTCGCCGCCAATGGCAATGGTGAATATCAAGGACCGGCATTCAGAAGGGGAGGAAACCTTCGAGGTGGCACCCGGCAATGGCGGGGTGGACGCCGGTGTTAAGGCGGTGAAGCAGATCACAAAAACCAGCGCCCATCTTGAGTCATTCAACCTTGTGGCAATCACCGGTGGTTCGGACGCTCTCTGCGAGGTAACTGTAACGGTAGTAGAGGAGTTTGAGGGAAGGCAGTTGAAGGTGTTTGGGAATGGAGTAAACATCGATATCTCCGTGGCAGGTATTCTCTCCTTTGTGGACGCCCTGAACAAGCTGGAATACGTGAAGCGCCGTAACGGGGTGAAAGAAAAAGTTAAGGTGAATCTATAGGTGAGAGGGTCACCAGTTTCTGAGATCATGTTTCTACCAGTTAATAAAAATGACATGCGGGCGCGTGGCTGGGATGAGCTTGATATCATACTTATCACCGGGGACGCCTACGTGGACCACCCCTCTTTCGGGGTGGCCATGATGGGGCGTGTGCTTGAAAAGGCGGGATACCGTGTGGGTGTCATTGCCATGCCAGACTGGCGTGACCCGGAGTCTGTGTCGGTGCTTGGCAGGCCCCGGCTTTTTTTCGGTATTACCTCGGGTAACGTGGATTCAATGGTGATGCGCTTCACCGCTTTCAAGAAAGTGCGCAATGACGACCCCTACGTGCCGGGAGGGAAAGCCGGACATCGCCCGGAGCGTGCGGTGATACAATACTCTAACCTGGTGAAAAAGGTTCATAAGGATGTGCCCATTGTTATCGGTGGTATTGAAGCCTCCATGCGAAGGATGGTGCATTATGATTTCTGGAGCAACAGGCTGCGCAGGTCAATTGTCGAGGATTCACGGGCAGATGTGTTGATACATGGTATGGGGGAGATGCCCATCTTAGAGGTTGCCGGCAGGTTGTCACGAAAGGAACCCCTGGAGGGAATTCCTGGTACAGTCATTGCCACCCGGAATCCTCCCGGGGATGCCTTTATTCTGCCTTCTGAAGAAAAATGCATGTCCTCACAGGGTGAACTGCTTGATTTTTACCGGGAGTTTTACAGAAGGCAGCATCGACAGGTGCTTGTGCAATCATCCGGTGGAAGATACCTCTTGCATACCCCGTCCCCCGCCATAGATTCTTTGTCTCTTGATTCTTTCTATGATCTTCCTTTTACCCGAAGACCCCATCCTTCGTATACCGAAGAAGTGCCCGCCTTTACCATGATACGCAATTCCATCGTATCACATCGGGGGTGTGTTTCGGGATGTTCTTTTTGCTCACTGGGGCTGCACCAGGGAAAGGGGGTGGTGTCACGGTCGGAAAGCTCTATCCTGAAAGAGGTGGAAAAACTGTGTGCTGATCCCCGCTTTTCCGGGCATATCACCGATATCGGCGGCCCGTCGGCGAACATGTACGGGATATCCTGCGGGTCATCGGGGGAATGCGGGCGGGAGAGCTGCCTGTATCCTGACCCGTGTGTAAAGCTTCAGCTTTCCGGGAAACGCTGGCTCGACCTGCTTGACGCGGCCGCAAAGATTGCCAGTGTGAAACATGTTACCGTGGGTTCGGGAATTCGCTTTGACCTGCTTATGAAAGAGGACGGGGGCCGGCAGCTGCTTGAGAGGCTGGTGAAAAATCATGTGAGCGGACAACTGAAAATCGCACCCGAACATACAAGCCCGGAGGTTCTGGCGTGTATGAGAAAGAAGCCCATCTTTTCAACCGAACATTTTGTTAAGGCCTTCTCCGACGCCGCGGTGAAAGCCGGAAAGAAATATTACCTGGTGCCATATCTCATGTCATGCCACCCTGGTTCTGAAATGCGGCATATGCGGGAGATGAAGGGTGAAGTGAGGCGGGTATTCGAATTCATACCCCAGCAGGTGCAGGCGTTTATACCACTGCCCATGACCCTGTCATCCATTCAATATTATACCGGCTCTGACCCCTTAACCGGCGAGAAAGTGTTCGTTGAGCGCGACATGAAAAAAAGGGTTAAGCAGCATGGCGTTTTCTTCGATACATAAAGAAGCACTATACATAATTATAGCAAATATATGTTGACACGATAAGGCTTTTTATGGTACAGGTGTTACCGGTTAATAAAAATTTTATTTTTTTTGGGTTTTTTTTAATTTTTTACGTGAAAAAATTTCGGTTTCATGTGACATATTCGTAATAGATAATAGAGCATGGTATTTTTCAATGCTGATTATATATTCATTATAAAGGGGTAGGTACATGGCAGAACAGAAAGAAATGAATCAGAAATCACAGGCGCTCGAGTCGGCAATAATGCAGATAGAGAAGCAGTTTGGTAAAGGCTCAATCATGAAACTTGGTGATGATTCGGCCCGGGTGCGTATCGGATCAATTTCAACAGGGTCGCTGGAACTGGATGTGGCGCTGGGGATCGGCGGCATCCCCCGTGGACGGGTCACCGAGATATACGGACCGGAATCATCGGGGAAAACCACTCTTTCCCTTCATATCGTGGCAGAGGCCCAGAAGGCGGGCGGTATCGCGGCATTCGTTGATGCAGAGCATGCCCTTGATCCTTCTTACGCGGCGAAGCTGGGTGTGAATACCGACGAGTTGCTGGTTTCTCAGCCCGATACCGGCGAAGAGGCTCTGGAGATTACAGAATCCCTTGTCCGTTCTGGGGCCATTGATATTATTGTAGTAGACTCGGTGGCAGCGCTGGTGCCCAGGGCTGAGATCGAAGGTGAGATGGGTGATTCTCACATGGGTTTACAGGCAAGGCTGATGAGCCAGGCCCTCAGAAAGCTGACAGGTATTATATCAAAATCAAAGACCAGTGTTCTGTTCATTAACCAGATACGGCATAAAATCGGGGTGATGTTCGGTTCTCCCGAAACCACAACCGGTGGGAATGCCCTCAAGTTTTACTCTTCGGTTCGCCTTGACATCAGGCGGATTGAGACGCTGAAATCCGGTGATGAGGCCATGGGCAACAGGGTGCGGGTCAAGGTTGTAAAGAACAAGGTGGCACCCCCTTTCAGGCAGGCTGAATTCGATATTATGTACGACCAGGGCATTTCCCGTGAAGGGGGTATTCTCGATCTTGGCGTGAAGTTCGAAATAATCAAGAAAGCGGGTACATGGTACTCATACGGTGAAGAGCGTATCGGCCAGGGCCGTGAAAATGCCAAGAATTACCTCAAAGAGAATTCAGAAATATCCACAACCGTTGAAAAGCAAATTAAAGAACAAACAGGCATTCTGCAGATGCCCGTAGAAACGCCTAAAGTAGAAGAAACAGAACAGGCAAAGACCTCGTAAATATCATGGCACAGCGTAGAAGAGGGCAGACCATTGCCCGGAAAAATGAGGATGATATCAGGAGAATTCGTGATGCGGGTATTATTATTGCCCGCATCTTCGATGCCATTGCCGGGGCTTCCCTGGAGGGAGTTTCAACACTTGAGGTTGACTCACTGGTGGAAGACCTGATCATGAAAAGTCACTCCCGTCCTGCTTTTAAAACGGTGGTGGGATATGATCATGCCACCTGTATATCGGTGAACGAAGAAGTAGTGCATGGTATTCCTTCAAAAAAGAAAGTGCTGAGAAAAGGTGATATACTGAAAGTGGATATTGGCGTGGTGAAGAAGGGATACTTCGCCGATGCCTGCCGGACATTCACTATCGATCCCATAAGTGAGGATGCCGCAAAGCTGGTGTCGGTTACCAGGCAGTCACTGGAAGAGGCCATTACCGAGATGTACCCCGGGAAGCGGCTTGGTGATATCGGGGCGCGAATTCAGGAATATGCCGAGTGGAACGGGTTCAGCGTGGTACGTGAATTCACCGGTCACGGGGTTGGGTTTGCCCTTCATGAACACCCCAATGTGCCCCATTACGGGATACGGGGCAGCGGAAAATTTCTTGAACCCGGAATGGTGCTTGCAGTTGAGCCCATGTTAAACCAGGGTGGATATGACGTGATTACCCTGAAGGACGGCTGGACCACGGTGACCGAAGACGGTAAGCTGTCTGCACAGTTTGAAGATACTATCGCCATCACCGAACACGGCCCCCAGATACTTACGAGAGAGTAGCTAGAGAATGCCCAGAAAAGAACTGAAGGACATACAATCTGAACCTGATCACAGGAACCTTCCCATAAACAAGGTGGGGGTGAAAGACATATCCTACCCTGTGGTAGTTATGGACAGGGCCGAGGGGCAGCAGCACACGGTTGCCAGGGTCAACATGTATGTTGACCTTCCCCATCATTTTCGCGGTACCCATATGAGCAGGTTTATCGAAATACTTAACAAGTACAGGGAGGGCATCAGCACACGTAACGTTGCAGAAGTGCTTGATGACATGAAGCGCATGCTTGACGCCCAGACCTCCCATTTCATGATGGAGTTTCCCTTCTTCATGAACAAGAAGGCACCGGTATCCGGTGAAGAAGCCAAGATGGAATATACCTGTTCACTTCTTGGTGACTCTTCGGTTGATTATTATACATTACAGGTTCGTGTTCCCCTTCTTTCATTGTGTCCATGCTCAAAGGAAATAAGTAATTATGGGGCTCATAACCAGCGTTCCATGGTGACCGTCAGCATCCGTGCCAGGGAGATTATCTGGATCGAGGACATCATAGAAATTGTTGAAAGCTGCGGATCAAGCGAGATTTATGCACTGCTGAAGCGGGAAGATGAAAAGTATATTACCGAAAAATCCTACGAGAACCCTGTTTTCGTGGAAGACATAGTACGCAACGTGGCTGAAAAACTGCTGCTGCACAACCGCGTTCTCTGGTTCTCTGTAGAATCAGAGAACATGGAGTCCATCCATAACCACTCCGCCTACGCCCAGATAGAAATAGACAAAATCAGCGGAACAAGTCAGCGAAAACTTTAAATTATTTACCGCAAATTATCTTTTTGGGTCATTCCTGATTTTTGGGAAAAATCATCATAATATATTATATATCTATGAATCTTTATTATCTATCCAAAAAAGCTTATAATATCATACGGCTTTAAATACATGAAACCGCCCGCTTTGCTCGATAAACGCAGATGATTAGTGAATAGTGAGCCGTGAAAAGTGAACTGATCACTCGTCACTTTTATTTTCCTTTTCTTTGCGCCCTTAGCGTACTTAGCGACTTTGCGGTTTAAAAAAAATTCAGAAAGGCTCAACCAGTACGAGTTTGTTTCCGGCGCCGGTGCAGGTTTCTTTCAGTATGCCCTTTTCAGTGACGATGAGACTGTCATCCTTGAACATGGGGGGCAATGCGGGGATGGCGGATGAGGCGCAGCAATGGGTGCAGCTTCCTGTTTCTCCCAGTACGTGGCCGTTATAATCGATATATATCAGCCTGCCCTTTGAGTAATCGGCAATCAAAAGTCCTTCACGGTAGAGGGTGATCTCATCAAGAATGCTCCAGCGGGACATGATGACCGATGATACATCAGAAGATCCGTCAGGCATCATCTTGATGCGGCGTACCTTGCTTGACATGAGAAGAAAGTTGTTCTCGGTAACAAACACGTAATTGTCCACCACTGCGATTCCGTTGGCTGCATTCAGCTCGCGTTCATACCACAGTTTCTTCTCTTTTACAATGGTGGGAGCGTTGTCTTTAAATAAGACCTGCCAGATCTTGCCGCCAAGGTCGCACAGGTAGAGCCGTCCATAGGCATCGAATGCCATGCCGTTTAAAAGTTTCGCGTCGGGAAATTCTGCTATGGGTTCAAGGGCGGGTGTTCCTCCCGGTTGTATGGGGCCAGCAAGAAGCAGCTTTTTCTTTTCACCGAAAAATTTTGATTCCCTGCATGCGGCATACAAAGTACCGTTCCTTACGGCAACACCGGTAAATTCGTATCCTTCATGGTAAATGCTGACCTTGCTGAATGTACCGTCTTTATTTTTCACTATCTCGTAAATATTCTTATTTCCGGTGACAAAAAGCCGCCCGTCAGGTGAAAAAGCGGCATTCTCCGCGTCGGGCACATCTTTTAAAAGCACCGTCTTATCGCCACCGCATGAAGCCAGCAGCAGGATTATCAATACAACACTAAAATAACCCAGTATCTTCTTCATTATAATTCCTTTAAAAGAGTATTTAAATTAACGCATTCTCTGTACCTTTGCGTCTCTGTGGTTCTACTTCAATACTTCGGCACATCAAGGTCGGTGTCATACAGCTTTCGCGGCAGCACCAGGAAAAGCATGAGCATGGTGACACTGAGTATCACAAGTATGGTCATACCCACTATGATGATCATCTGGTTTTTTATCTCGTTAATCCGCTCAAGTGACACCCCTATACGGAAGGCCCCCCAGTGCTTGTCCCGTACATGAACCGCGGCAGCGATGTCCCACATGGTTTCACCCGTATCACGGTAATAGAGCTGCTTTATTGTGCCTTCTCCTTTGAAACGAGCCGCTTTTATGCCAACCGAGTCGTTAAAAATTCTCTTGGTGCGGCTTTGCTGCAGGTTTTTGTTCATGTTGTCAGTTTCAGGTTTTGAATACTTCGAGTTATGGGTGGGGACATACCCGTTTCTGTCAACCAGTACGGCGTATTCAACGTCGGGATCTTCGAGAAATTCATCCTGAATGGTCTGTATATTCTTGTCAAAAACCCTGTCATAGCTGGTGTGAAATTTTTGTGGATTTGTGTCGGCGATGGCAATATAGTTGGTGTCAAATACCTGTGTCCGGGTAAGCTGTCCGTGACGGATAAGCATGTCGATGGTATCGCTCATAACCCTGGCACCTACCAGTGCCTCGATGCGGCATTTTTCGAATAACTGCTTCTCGAAATTATCAAATGTTCTGACGATAATGAAGAATGTTCCAAGGCAGAGAAGCAGGCAGAGACTTAAGATGATGAGAATCTTGTTTTTAAGATTCATAAAAATGCCAACCTATTGGGTATTTTGATTTGGATAACCGTGCAAAATAGTAATTGGGAAAGTTTTGATTGTCAATTATTTTATTGCTTCACCGTGGAGGGGGAACCGCAAATGCGCAAAGAGGGCGAAGATCGCAAAGGGTTTCGTTTTTTTGTCTTTATGGTTTGTTATAAAGCCGTTATTATTAATATGGTGGGTAATTTGAAATTGACATTGAATGCTGTTGAGTAGAAAATACCGGTATATAATTGATGAGAGTTTTGTTGATGATGAATAAACTATATGTAAATATGATGATAGTGCTGGTGCTTGCAATTACCCTGTGTGGTGGGAATGTGTTTGCTGGGACGACAATTACTTTTGATGATACTACAGGTGATGCAACTGCTATCGATACCAGTGAGGCTGAAGATGCATTCCAGGAACTGTCGGATACGAATGGTCCGATAATTTCAAATGCCTTTGCCCTTGCAAACATACTTGGGTATCCTATTGGTAAATCATCCATTGGTGTGTTTGAAGCGGGGGTGGCAGTAGGTGCCGGATTTACCAATACGGTATATTATGATGATGATAAGCAGGAAGAAGAAGGATCCTTCCCCGGTATTATGGCCAATCCTTTAATTCATGCCGGAATTACCCTGCCGGGTGGGTTTGATGTGATAGGAAAAATATTGTATTTTAAGAAGAATAAATATGTCCCTGATCTTGAATCAAGTCTTGCAACACTTTCTGATTATAATTTCGTTTCTGTTGGTGGCAAGCTGAGATGGAATTATATTAAGGACAAAACCGTTATACCATTTTTGCTGTCATTTGGCGGGCTCACATTCAGCATAGGAGCTGATGTGATGGTAGGGAACCTGGATATTTCCGGTAATTATAAAACAGATCTTGACCCGGTTACATATACCGTTGGAGGTACAGATTATACAGTGATCTCTGAATTTGACGGTGATTACAGTTCATCTATTAAATGGAAAATGATGTCGGTAACCACACAGGCAGTAACATATATAGATATAATGTACCTGTTCAGTTTTTATACCGGTTTAGGCTTGACCGGGAACCTTGGCTTTTTCAGCACCGAGTTTGACGGGATTGGAGTCGTCTCATCAGATGACCCCGCGTTGCCATCACCACCCCATAAACTTGGTGATATTACTTTCGAATCAAATAACAACTACGTTGCCGACTACTTCATCCCCACATGGATATTCGGCCTTGAGCTGAACCTTACCGTGCTGAAGATCACCGGTGAGACCATGGTGAATCTTCGGAACGGTGAAGACGTGACCCTCCAGGCAGGTGTTCGTATACAGATTTAATGAATTAATTGTTGCGCCTGTATATACCCCGGTGATAGTGTCATCCATATTTGTAAATGGAGGCTGCAATGAAAGGTTTTGCCGCATGTACAATTACAGTCTTGTTCATGATACTGCAACTGCTAACCGTTCCGGGGGCGATGGCGGGGGACAATGAAAAAGTCACATTGTATTTCTTCTTCGGGAAGGATTGTCCCTCATGTAAGGCCGTCGAGCCTCGTGTTGATGCCCTTGCAGATGAGTATCCAGGGCTTGTTATTGAGAAATACGAAGTATGGTATAACGAGGAGAACCGTGACAGGCTAATCGAGATGGCGCGAAAGAGAAACGCAACCGCGAAGGGAGTGCCAACCATTATAATCGGGGATGATGTATATCTCGGCAGCAATATTACCTATATCCGGAGACTGGTGAAGAAGAACACAAAATAATTATATGCAAATTTACTGTATAAAATCTGGATATCTGTTGTCCGGCTGGTATACTGTAATAAATTAGAAGTGATATGTCCTGAATAATAAAATGAATTTTTAGACAGTGTGAAGGGGGAATTATGATTCTACTTAATCCAAAGAAATATGATCGTGAGCATGCCGACGAAAAGACAAAGCAGCTGATGCTCAAGACCATCGAGTTCTTTGAAAACAAGGGCCTCGCGAAGATAAAGGAAGATGACCAGGAACGGGTCTGGTATGATGACTTTCTTGAGTTCATAAAAAAGGAAGAGGCCTTTGCCACATTGCTGACACCATCGGGATACGGCGATCCTGACTCCAGGTGGGACATGTGGCGTATCGAGGAGTTTAATGAAATACTTGGATTTTACGGCCTGTGTTTCTGGTACACCTGGCAGGTTACCATCCTGGGTCTTGGTCCCATCTGGATGGGGGAAAACGAAGAAGTGAAGCATAAAACAGCACAGTTTCTGAAGGACGGGGGGATTTTCGCCTTTGGCCTTTCCGAAAAGGAGCACGGGGCCGACATATACGGCACCGACCTGATGCTGTATCCGCAGGAAGACGGCACCTACAAGGCAAACGGTGACAAGTACTATATCGGGAACGGAAACGAGGCGGCCCTCGTGTCGGTATTCGGTAAAGTGGCCGACACCGGGGAATACGTGTTCTTCGTTGTTGATACGCAGCATCCCAATTACGAGTGCGTGAAGAAAATTGATACATCGGGGGTTCGCCAGGCATACGTGGCTGAATTCGCCCTGCATGATTATCCCATTACCGACGCTGACATCCTGTCAAAAGGGCCCCATGCCTGGGACTCGGCCCTTAACACGGTCAACGTGGGTAAATATGAACTCGGTTGGGCATCCATCGGTATATGCGAACATTCACTTTACGAGGCAATGGATCACGCCGCCAACAGAAGTCTCTACAAGATGTACGTGACAGACTTTCCCCACGTAAAAAAGCTTTTTACCGAGGCATATGCCCGGCTTGTTGCCATGAAGCTTTTCGCCCTCAGGGCATGTGACTACTTCAGGTCTGCTAGTCCTGATGACAGGAGATATCTTCTGTATAATCCAATCCAGAAGATGAAGGTTACCATGGAGGGAGAAGTGGTAATCGGGCTTCTTCACGAGATAACCGCCGCCAAGGGATTTGAGCAGGATACGTATTTCGAGATGGCCATACGTGATATCGCACTGCTGCCCAAGCTTGAAGGAACCACCCATGTGAACATGGCACTGGTGGTAAAATTTCTTCAGAATTTCATGTTTAACCACAGGGATTACCCTGAAGTTCCAAAGCGTAATGATCCGGCCAATGACGAATTTCTTTTCAACCAGGGGCCTACAAAAGGTCTTTCGAAAATACAGTTCGAGGATTACAATAAGGCTTTTGACGGTCTTGATATCCAGAATCTCAAGATATTCAGGGAACAGATCAAGGCGTTTACTGAATTCCTCACAAAGGCTACCCCGGATGAAACCCAGCAGGGCAATATCGATTACATGCTGAAGGTGGGCGAACTCTTTACCCTGATACCGTATTCACAGCTTATATGTGAGAACAAGAAGATCTACGGTATTGAAGATGAGATAATGGAAGAGATCTTCAAGTTCATCGTCAGCGATTTTTCGGCCTTTGCCACACGGCTGTATACAGGTCAGAAAAACACCGAAAAGCAGCAGGGTCTGATCCTGAAAATGATACAGAAACCCGTTCATGATGATGATACCTTCATGAAGGTGTGGGAAAATCATGTGTATGCCCTTAAAGGGCAGTACAAGATGAACGAATAATGCTCTCAATTCGCGGTGACTGCTCTCTTGGGTGGTCACCGTGAATACATGTTATACCATGACGTCCCCCTCCCTTTTTTATTTTCTCGTTGACATATAATCCTTCCAGACGGTACAAATGGCAGAAAAAGAAACGGGAGTAATCCATATGAAAAAGAATATCATTTTAGTTGTTATTATTGTAATAGCCATAATAGTGGGTTTTGCCGTGTCCGGTGTTTTTGACCCGGTGGATGATGCTGAGAAGATCGAGTTGACCTACAGCATCTTTTTCCCCGCAACTCATGGCCAGGCAGTGGCAGGCATGGCGTGGGCGAAAGAAGTAGAAGAGCGCACCAACGGGAAAGTGAAGATCAATATTTTTCCAGGCGGCACGCTCACCAAGGCTGACCAGTGTTATGACGGGGTTGTGAACGGTATCTCAGATATCGGTATGTCATGTTTTGCCTACACCAGGGGAAGATTTCCCGTGATGGCGGCGGCTGACCTGCCCATGGGATATGAAAGCGGCGATATGGCAACGAATGTGGCCAACCGTTTTTACAAACAGATGAAACCCGCAGAGCTTGAAGACGTGAAAGTGCTGTACCTGCACGCCCATGGCCCGGGACTGCTGCATACGAAGAAAGCCGTTAACAAACTGGAAGATATATCCGGCATGAAGATCCGGTCAACCGGACTCAGCGCCAAGGTGGTGGAGTCACTTGGCGGGGTAGCGGTGGCCATGCCCCAGGGTGCCACCTACGAAGCACTTCAGAAAGGTGTGGTTGAAGGAACCTTCGCTCCTATTGAAACATTGAAAGGATGGCGGCAGGCAGAAGTTATCGATTATACCACTGATTGTAATGTGATCGGATATACCACAACCATGTTCGTGGTGATGAATAAAGATAAATGGAATGCCCTCCCCGATGATGTAAAATCAGTATTCACCGATGTAAGTGAAGAATGGGTGGACGTTCATGCTGAGAAATGGGACCAGCTTGATAAAGAGGGGAAAAAATATACCCTCAGCCTGGATAACAGCATTATCGCCCTTGATAAGGCCGAAGAATCCAGGTGGAAAGCAAAGGTGCAGCCGGTTATTGATGACTATGAGAAATCCATGAAAGAAAAGGGATTGCCCGGCACAAAGGCCGTTTCGACGTTGCGTGACCTGATCGAAAACTACTGATATAACGGGTTCCCTGTATATGTGGCGGGTTGAAAGAACAATACATTCCCTCTCCCGGCTGTTTAATGTAATCGCTGCCGGGGGAGTTGTGCTCATGATGGTGCTCATTACCGCGGACGTGGTATTCAGACTGATCTGGAAACCCATTCCGGGGGTATATGATATCGTGGGCCTGCTTGGAGTTCTGGTTATATCTTTTGCCCTTGCGTATACCTCCATCGAGAAGGGGCATATCGCCGTTGATTTTATCGTACAAAAATTATCAATGAAAGCACAGATCGGGGTGGAAGCAGTAAACAGTTTTCTCGGAATGGTGCTTTTCGGACTGGTTGCGTGGCGAAGCCTGGTATACGGCAGCAGCCTTGGTGTAAGCGGTGAAGTATCGCTAACCATCGGGCTGCCCATTCACTGGTTCGTATATGGCATGGGGCTGGGGTGCTTTTTACTGTGTCTTGTGCTTCTGCTGCAATGTGTCAATTCTTTACAAAGGCTGGTGGAAAATTGAGTCCCACTGTTGCGGGTATAGCAGGTATCATCGCGTTGTTTGTGCTGGTTTTCTCACGGATGCCCGTTGGTTTTCTTATGGCCATCATCGGATTCCTGGGATTTGGCCTGCTGACAACATTCGATGCCTCGTTTAACCTGCTGGCTAAAGACTTCTTCTCGGTATTTGGTTCATATAACCTGACAGTGATTCCCCTGTTCGTATTAATGGGACAGATCGCCTTTCACGCGGGTATCAGCACCAGGCTGTTTGATGCCGCTTACCGGGTTATTGGGCACCTCCCGGGAGGACTGGGGATCGCCACCATCGGTGCGTGTGCCTTCTTCGCCGCTATATGCGGGTCAACCAATGCCACAGCCGCCACCATGGCAGCAGTAACATTACCGGAAATGAAGCGTTATGACTACAAGGCTGGATTCGCCACCGGTGTGGTGGCTGCGGGCGGTAGCCTTGGTATCCTTATTCCCCCCAGTGTTATCTTTATTGTCTATGGCATTATGACAGAACAGTCCATTGGTAAGCTCTTTGTAGCAGGCATGATCCCGGGGATCATATTAAGCCTGCTTTTTATATGTGCCATTATTATCTGGGCCACACTGCAGCCTGAGGTGGCACCACGGGCTCCTAAAAGCACCTTCAGGGAAAAGGTACGTTCACTGTCGGGCATAATTGAAACATTGATCCTCTTCCTGATGGTGATGGGGGGGCTTTTCGCGGGGGTGTTTACACCAACTGAAGCGGGTGCGGTGGGTGCGTCGGGTACGCTGCTACTGGCAGTATTACGGAAAAATATTACCCGAAAGGGATTTGTCACGGCATTGTATGAAACCACCAGGATATCATGCATGATTCTGGTGATCGTGGCGGGGGCAACGGTATTCGGACATTTCCTGGCAGTTTCACGAATACCCTTTGATATTGCCGCGTGGATATCAGGACTTCAGCTTCCCGCGTTTATGATCATCGGCTTTATATTGATGGTTTATTTTATCGGTGGTTGTTTTATCGACTCACTGGCCCTCATTATGCTGACGGTGCCCATATTCTACCCGGTAGTGTTGCAGCTTGGATATGACCCGTTGTGGTTCGGTGTGGTGATCGTTCTTATTACACAGATCGGGGTTATAACACCACCGGTGGGAGTGAACGTCTACGTGGTGAGCGGGGTTGCCCGGGATGTTCCGCTGCAGGTTATTTTTAAAGGGGTAGTTCCCCTTCTCATCGCCCTGATCATAGGCACGTTGCTGTTAATCCCCTTTCCCCAGCTGGCATTGTACCTGCCCGGTTTAATGAAATAATACTGCTTATTACGCTCTGTTAAAAAAATCAGTATTTCAGGTAATGAAAAGGCTCAATAGATGAAAGGGCTGCCGAGTCGATGGTTTGAAAACCGTGCTTTTCTATCAGTTCCTGTGTTTTGGTGATGTTCTCAACGTCAACAACGAAAACTGCCTGCTTGAAGCTTTCAAGTACAAATCCATACGCGTTTTCTACGTTGATGCCTTCTTTCTCCAGCATTTGCACAAGCCGGTCAAGCTCCCCGGGTTTGTCACCAATGAGTACCGCAAGAACGTCACGCAGCTCTGCGTTCAGACCGCTTTTCTGTAATGCCTTCAGCGCGTCCCTGGGATGATCAACTATCAGGTTGATAAATCCATGATCGCCGAAGGTTGATATGGTAGTGGCCCTGATGTTGATCTTCTCTTCATTAAGTATACGGGTAACCCTGGCAAGACTGCCGGGCTGATTCTTCGCGGCTATGGTAACCTGGTGTGCGATCATCTGTAATCCTCCAGAAATTATTGGATGGAATAATTAAACGGAACTATACTACGGGTGTCAAGTTTTAATCAAAGGAAGGCAACCACGGGGGCGAAGAGGTACGAGTGACGGGTAACGGGTGACGGGTCACCCTGTTGTGGTTGCCCAAATTATGCAGTGAAAAAAATTGTTCTTGCCTGAAGAGGAATAATGAAGCATATGTGAATGGTATACTGATATATTAATGCTTGGATAATGAGATACAGGGTGCCGGGTACATATATAAAAACCATATGGCGTAACGCAGCAGAACACATTGTATTGGAGATTCGAATGCGGTCTGCACTCAGGGTGCTGATTCTGATGGGTATCCTTGGTGTGATTCCCGCAGCCGGGTTTGGAGAGGCCATACAAAAGGGTGACATGCTTTTTACTCCCCGTGCGGGGTATAGTAATGTACGCGGCATATATGAGGAGCAATTGAAGGATGGGCATGTGGCTGGCCTGTCCTTCAGGTATCTTGTACATGATATAGTGTTTCTGGGTGCCGGGGTAGATTATTCCAGCTGGAAGCTGCGGTATAGTGAAGAGTCATCCATGCGGTCGTATGGACTGTATGGGGGCGGCGGGTTGATGAAAGGGGTGTCATTTTTTTCGTACACCGCTTATCCTTACGGCGGGTTGTTTTATAAAGAATCTTTTCTCAGGCTTGAAACTGACAGGCTGGGAGAAAATAAACGGACATATAAACCGGGAGCCCTGTTGAGGGCAGGTATCGAATTTCCCGTAGTGGATATGGTGTCAGTTCAACTGGCGGGGGATTATTCCATACTGAAACTTTCTGACAGGTCTTTTACAACCACCCGGTTAACCCTTGGAGTAACATTTAATCCAGGTGCCTTCTCAAGATGGAGAGAAACCAAAAGGGAACTGGATGAGGAAAAGCTGGAGATGTTCATGACCAGGGGTATAAATCAGTTTGCAGCTGGCGAAATTGATTCTGCCAAGCGAAATTTTTCCATGGTATTATCACTTGATAAAGATCATCAAGAAGCAGAAGGCTATATGCGGCAGATATCACAGATCAAGTCTACATACCAGCGGGCAAAAGACCTGGCATCAGAGGAACATTATTACCAGGCCATTACCCTTCTGAATTCTATAAAGGGTAATCATAATGATGCTGCGGTCCTGATAAAAAATATCAGGGAAAAGGTGGCTGATGTGGTTCCCGGCCTCGTGGAAGAAGGTATTGCCGCCTACAGGCAGAAAAACTATGAGAAATGTATTACTATCATGGATCGAGTGCTGGTATTTGATCCTGAAAACAGGATGGCCAGGATATATTACACCCGGGCCCTGAAAAGAAAAGAAGCACTTGAAAAACTTAGATAACGTGGTGCAATGAATTTAAGATCAAAATTAATAATTGCCTGCATTATTATCACACTGGTGTCCTCTTTGCCATTGTCATTTTTTATTTTCAGTTATCAGAAAAACCAGGAAATCAACCGGCTGATAACTGAGGGTAAACTGAACTCTTCGGTTATGGCGCAGTCGGTAGTAAATGTGCTGATGATGAACGGGGGTGACGTTCTCGCTTCATCGGTGGATGCCAATGACATGATCTCCATGTTCAAGCCGCTGTCTGATCGTGGTTTCAGATATGCCGAGGCGGTTATGTTGTCATCCAATCCACAAATAAATGGAAGAATACTGGCACGGTTAACCCCTGATGATCCTCCAGAAAACATCCCGCTAAGGGATGGATTTATCGATGAGAATGAACTTCTGCGAATGAAAAATTCCACCGGTTTTTCCGAAATGACTCCGGAGAACAGCAGCAAAACCTATTATGAATTCATCGCCACGGGTGCCCCCCAGGGGGAGAAACCTGTGTGCCTGGCCCGGATGCTGTATTCAAAGTCTGCGGTTCTTAAACCACTGGTTTTGCTCGAGAATTTCATTCTTGTTGCAACGTTCATGGCAATCGCCCTTGCCATTGTTGTGGGGCTTTTTCTCAGCAGGCAGATTTCATGGCCGGTAAGAAAGCTGATAGATGGTGTGTCACAATTTGAAAAAGGTGAGCTTGATTATCGTATCAATATCGATTCTGAAGATGAACTGGGTCGGCTGGGTTTATCTTTTAATGAAATGGCCGATGCGTTGAACAGGCATATTAACGATCTTGAAGCGGCAAACAGGGAACTTGAGCGAACAGACAGGCTGAAAGATGAGTTTCTCGCCAACACCTCTCACGAGTTAAAGACACCTTTAAACGGCATAATCGGCCTTGCCGAGTCCCTGCTGGCAGGCGCGGCGGGAGAGACCACCCCGGGGATGGCGGAAAATCTCAGGTTGATCGTGCATAGCGGCAGCCGGCTTGAAAACATGGTAAATGAGATACTGGACTTTTCACGCCTTAAGCATAACGAGATCTCACTGGAATGCAGGCATATTGACGCCCATGTTATAGCGGGTGTGGTTCTGTCTGTGTTGACCCCCCTGGCCGGGAAGAAAGGTATCGAACTGGTCAACGAGGTGCCCCGGGGATGCGTTATCTGTGCCGACGAGGCTCGGGTACAGCAGATTTTTTATAACATTGTGGGCAATGCCATAAAGTTTACCGAAAAGGGAAAAGTTATTGTTACCGCCGAGGGTAGTGCCGGTAATAACGGCGAAATAGTTTTCAGGGTAATAGATACAGGTGAAGGTATCGCGGATGATCATCTTTCGGACGTGTTTGAACCATTCGTGCAGGGTGACGGCTCAATTACCAGGCGGTATGGGGGTGCCGGGCTGGGGCTTGCCATTACCAGGAGGCTGGTGGAGCTGCATGATGGGCATATCATGATTGAATCTAATGAGAATGGCGGGACAACGGTAACATTCACCCTGCCCGCGGGTAATATAGACAAAACCGTAAATACGGTGGAGATAACCCCCCGCTATGGCAACGAATTACTGCAGGGTGCGTCAGGTTCAGACATGAATATTCTGAAAGTGCGTGATATGGCAGGGGGCGAAGATGTATCTGACGCGGAAATTTGCGTGGTGGATGATGATCCTGTAAACCTGCAGGTGGTAACCAATCAATTACAGATTGCGGGATACCGGGTGAAGGTGTTTCGTGATGCCGCGGATTTTCTTGGGAAGATGGAACTGGGATATGAGCCTGACCTTCTTCTCCTTGACGTGATGATGCCGGGTATTTCCGGATATGACGTATGCAGAAAGATCAGGGAAAAGTACTCACATTACCAGATGCCGGTTATACTTTTAACAGCGAAGAATGCACCCTCTGATCTGCTTATCGGGTTTCAACTCGGGGCGAACGATTATATCTCCAAACCCTTTGACAGGCAGGAGCTCCTGGCACGGCTGGAAAATCTCATTGCCCTGAAAAAAGCCGCCGCGGCACACAGCCGTTTTATGCTGTTGCAGCATGATCTCACCATCGCCATGCGTATTCAGCAGTCTATTCTGCCTGAGAGTCTTCCTGATATGGAGGGGATACAATGTGCAGTGCGCTATGTCCCCATGGAGATCATCGGGGGGGATTATTATGATTTTCATGTAGCCCAACCGGGTAAATTGAGTGCCTTTATCGCCGATGTGTCCGGTCATGGTGTGCCTGCCGCCATAATAAGTGCCATGGTGAAAATAGCCTTCGCCGAAAACCGGGAGTATGTATCTGAACCACACGGACTCATGGAAATGATGAATACAACCCTGAGCCGTTATTCCTACGAGCAGTATGTTACTGCCAGTTGTTTCTACCTTGATATTGATGCCATGCAGATCCACGTGGCAAACGCGGGGCACTGGCCCCTTCTGATCTGGCGGGGCTGTGAAAAGAAGATTATCAGTGTTGAAGCCAAGGGCAGGGTGATAGGGTATTTCCCCCAACAGGAGTTCACTAAAACAGTGCTTAATGTTCTTCCCGGTGACCGTATTATTTTGTACACTGATGGTATTCTTGAGTGCAGGAATGAAGATGACGAGATGTTCTCAGAAGAAAGGATGTTCCGCTTTATTGAGGAGGGACATGACATGACCCCCGATGAATTTGCCGACAGCATGATCACCAGTTTGCAGCAGTGGAGCGGGATGGAAGATTCGTTCGATGATGATGTTACCCTGGTTGTGGTTGATGTAGTGTGAAGAAAGAAGCTGGCACCTGGTACACGCAGATTAGCACTGAATAATATTATTCAGAACAGAATTGGATTCCCGCCTTCGCGGGAATGACAGATGTAATCTCTTGACATTTTGTCATATAACAGTACATAATAATGACTGGTAATACCACCAGCCGTCATGGTTGGTACATGGCAGGTATTTTCATGTATATGAGAAAGGAGGGGGCATGGAACAGTTATCCAGGATAAAAAGGGTGGGTATCCCCGCCGGCTTAGTGCTGGTTGTCATGCTGGTATCCATTAACACGTATGATCTATCCAGGAGCATACCACAAAGGGGACTGCATTTGGTGGTCTCTCATCTTTCCGCGTTATTCATGTTTTTAAGTATATGGACAGGGGCCCTTTTCGCCAGTTCCATGGCATACTTCAGGGGAGCCACCTTCAGGGAAAGATTGTTTGTCAGCCTTCTCACCCCCATCGTGTGGGATCTCAAGGTGCTGTGGGATTTCGTGGGTATCTATTCGGTGGGCGAGATCTTTTTCGTGTTACTTCATCATTTAATTCTTGGTCCAATAGTAGTGAACCTAATGTGCATGGGGATATCAGAGATTATTTGTGACAGGGTGATGATTAAAAGAACGGGTGATGTGTCATTAAGGAGTAGAAGGTCTGGCCTTGTGCTGTTTGCCACGGGGCTCTTTTTCACCGTGGTGTTTCTGTGGAATGGGGGGCACACCTATTACTACTTCTACATGGATATGTATACCAGGCTGTTTATGTAGGCTGCGGCATGTCACATGATCATTAACAGGAGAAGAAACTGTATGAAAAAGAACAATACGCCATTATATAATAAAAATATCAGCAGAAGAGAAATGCTCAAAGTAGCGGGTGGTGCCGCCCTTGCCGGTATGCTGGGTACATCACTTGCCGGGAAATTACAGGCAAAGACAAAAAGGCCCAACATAGTCTTTATCCTTACAGACGATCATCGCTGGGATGCCTTCAGCTGTATGAATCATCCCTTCATCGAAACACCCAATCTTGACAGGATCGCCAATGAGGGGGTAATGTTTGCCAATTCATTCGTGACCACTTCGTTATGCAGCCCGTCACGGGCAAGTTTTCTTACCGGCCAGTATGCTCATACCCACGGGGTGGTTACCAACCATACCCCCTGGAATAACGAAAACATTACCTTCATGGAGATACTTAAAAAGTACAAATATGATACCGCCTTTATTGGCAAATTTCATATGCCGGGAGAGGGTCTTCCCGAGCTTCGGGGTGTTGACCATTTTGTTTCTTTTACGAAAGAAGGTGGACAGGGGGTGTATTATGATTGTCCCCTTATAGTGGATGGAAAGGAAGTGGAGCGAAAGGGGAAGTATATTACCGAAGATCTCACTGATTACGCGCTGGATTATATTGATAAAAAAAGGAACAACCCCTTCTGTCTCTACCTGTCCCATAAGGCGGTACATTTCGGTTTTCTGCCACCCAAACACCTTGATGACCTGTATGATGACGTGGACCTGCAATTACCTCCCGAATCAGATCCATGGGTTACCATGACCAACAATCATCTTTTCGTGGGGGCCCCACTGCCCCTTGATATGCTGTATCGGAATTACTGCGAGACAGTGGTGTCGGTAGACCAGCAGGTGGGGCGGGTGCTTCACAAACTTGAGGAGATGGGGATACTGGATGACACCATAGTAGTGTACGCGGGTGACAATGGGCATTTTTTTGGTGAGCACGGGCTGTATGATAAGCGGCTGGCCTACGAGGAGTCTATCCGTATACCCTTCTTTGTCAGGTATCCCGGTCTTGTGCGTAATGCGGGGCGAAGGGTGCAGGAGATGGTGCTGAATATTGATCTTGCCCCAACCCTGCTGGACGCGGCAGGCATCCCCGTCCCCCCCTATATGCAGGGGCGAAGTGCTGTTCCACTGCTGAGGAACATGAAAAACCGATGGCGTTCATCCTTCCTTTATGAGCATTTTCCTGTCTTTCCTATCCCCATCCCGGGGATCACGGCGGTGAGAACTGACAGGTATAAATACATAACCTATCAGAATAATGTGCGTCCCCCCGAGTTGTTTGATTTGAAAACTGACCCGGGTGAGAAGAAGAATATCATCAGGAAGGACAGGGGTAAGAAACTGCTGCCGGTTCTCAAGAAAAAGCTTGAAAGGGTGAAGGCACTCACCGGGTACCGTTTTTATACCCATGGGTGATAAAAAATATTGACATACACATGGCAACTGGTATACTGGTATTACCAGTTGCCAAAAGAGGGAGATAGATGGAAGAATTGTTACATCCGTTAAAAGCGGACAGCCTGAAGGATGTGTTCGTGGAGCGTTTTGAAGAGCTTATCCTTTCGGGGAAGATTTCAATTGGACAGAAGCTGCCTTCAGAAAGAGAGCTTGCATTGCAGCTGGGGGTAAGCCGTCCGGTGGTGCACGAGGGACTTGTTGACCTGGAGAGCAAAGGGCTTGTAACCATGAAGCCAAGGGTTGGCACGGTGGTGAACGACTATCGGCGGGAGGGGTCACTTACCCTGCTGAATTCACTTGTCAATTATCACCAGGGTACACTTGAGCAGCACATCTTTGACAGTATGCTGCAGATGAGAAACCTGTACGAACTGGAAACCGCCCGGCTGGCCGCTGTCAACAGGGATGATTCGCATATCGAAGAATTTCGGGAAATTCTGCAGCAGGAACAGCAGGCACCCCGGGGGGATATTGAGAATATCGTGATGCTGGATTTCAGGGTGCATCACCTGGTGGCCCTGGCAAGCGGAAACGTTATTTACCCGCTGCTTATGAATTCCTTCAGGGAAGTGTATACCAATCTTACCGCGCAGTTTTTCAGCGAAGAAGCTGTTGTGGACGTTGTATTTGCCTATCACCTTCAGTTGTTTGAGGCTATACGTGACAAAAACCCCGCCGAAGCGGAGGGGGTAATGAAAAAGATCATCGATCACGGGGAAGAACATCTTCGTGCAGTAACCAGCGGGGATGAAAAGTAAGGAGGCACACATGGAATCTTCAGCAAAAAAAGCACAGGAATTTATCAAGCAGCCCAAAGGACTTTCTGATCGGGTAGAGTGGCTGAGGGAATATTATTTCAACGGCAATGAGCGTGCCTGGAACAACGAGAACACCTCGTGGACTACGGGTACCCCGTGGGATGAGCAGTATGATGAACTGACATTTTATATCGTACCCGAAACCTACGCGTTGCTGAAGACCCTGCATTCATCATACCGCATGGCTGCCAGGCCTGTCATCCTTCGGGAGGATTTCTGGAAATTGAGTATCCCTGAACGACGGGCGTGGTTCAACCGTGAGGTGATGGTGCACTACCTCCCCCACGAGATATTGCCCGGTGACCTTATCGCCGGGGGCAGGTTTAACATTCAGACATCAATGTGCCTGACGAAGAAGGAACAGAAGAAGCGTAACCGCATGATAATGGGAAAAAAGGGTTCGCGGGCGCAAATGAAGTGGTTTCATGATCACGGGTATGGCAATTCCGGGGCCACAAGCGGGCACCTTGTGCCCGGACATGAGCGGGCCCTTTCCCTGGGATGGAAAGGCATACACGAAGAACTCAGTGAGATGTATGATGACCTTACTTCCAGCGAGAAAAAAGGGCCAAAGGGTGCCCAGCTTCGTGCCATGATGACAGCCGCCACCATGCCGGGACAGGTGGCGAAAAAATACGCGGAGGCATGTCGTGACCAGGCGGTGAAGGTAACTGACAGTATGCGCCGGGAGGAATTGCTGCAGATGGCAAAGAATCTTGAACGGGTGCCCTGGGAACCGCCTAAAACCTTCTGGGAGGCACTGCAGGCCCTGTGGCTCAACCACATGCTCATCATGGCAGATGAAAATTATCCGGGTCCGGGAGTGTCCTTCGGCAGGATTGATCAGTACCTCTATCCCTACTGGAAATATTCAATTGATAAGGGTATGGACCGGGAGTTCGGGAAGGAGATCATGAAATGCTTCTGGGTACACGCAAATACCGCCTATGATTCAATGATCCGTACGGGAAACCAGGGGATCACCGCGGGCTTCGGCCAGCTTCTCACTATCTCCGGACGGGGAAAGGACGGTGAAGACCTCAGCAATGACCTTACCTATGCGATTCTTGAGGTGATTGACGAGATGTCCCCCATCCTGGAGCCCAAGCCCAATGTGCGGCTGCATCAGAATACCCCGGATGAACTACTTGACAGGGTGGTGGGCATGATTGAGTCCAGCCAGGGTGCCCCGTTTCTGCTGAATTTCGACGAGCGTTCCATGGCTGGAATGATGAAAGAAGCGAAGATGGCCCGTCTTGAGCATCTTATTAACGATGACACCGTGTGGGATTACGCCCCCGTTGGCTGCCTGGAAAACACCATGGTGGGTAACGACCGTTCGGGCACGGTGGACAATAACCTGAACCTGCTGAAGGCGGTTGAACTTGTCTTTACCCGTGGCCGGGATATGCACCCCTTCACCGATCCCATTACCGGCAAAACCGAAAAACCGTCACAGGATGGCCCCCGAACCGGTGATCCCGGAAACTTCACAACATGGGATGAGTTCTGGGACGCCTACGTGACACAGACCCGTTATATTATTAAGGAAATAGTAGACCTCTACGAATCATCAGAACGTATCAGGGCCAGTTTTAATCCAACACCCTATCTTTCATGCATGGTAAAGGGATGCGCCGAAAGCGGCAGGGACATTACCCAGGGGGCTGCTGAGATAAGCTTTACCACCCTTGAGGCGGTAACATATGCCACCACCGTGGATTCACTTCTGGCGGTGAAATACCTGGTCTTTGACCAGAAGGAATGCACCATGGATGAACTAATCCAGGCGTTGCGTGATAACTGGAATGGACACCAGGTGCTGCAGGCGAGGGCGAAGAACAGGGCACCCAAGTATGGACGTGACGATGACGGTGCTGATGAAATGGCCCGGAAGGTGATGGAACTCTGGACAGGTGAAACATGGAAACACCGCACGCTGTCAACCGGAAGACAGTTTCGCCCGGGAATGCTCAGCTGGAATTACTGGGCCGGCGATGGATTCGTCATGGCCGCAAGCGCCGATGGCCGTGAGAAGGGACAGTTTTTGTCCAACGCCATCTGCCCGTCAAACGGGGCGGATATCAACGGCCCCACTGCCAACACCAATTCGGTGGGAAAGGTGCTGGGGGGACGTGCCCGTAACAACCAGGGTGACTGGGACGGGTATAACAACATGCTTCCAAACGGGGCAAGCCATACCATAACCTTCAATCCCTCAATTCTCAAAGACCCTGAGCACAGGGATAAGTTCAAGGCCTTCCTGAGGGGGTATATTGAGAACGGCGGTACCGCACTGCAGATAAACATGCTTGACCCGGATATGCTGCGTGACGCGCAGAAACATCCCCAGGACTACCGGCACCTGTTGGTGCGGGTGACGGGGTATAACGCCTATTTCACCAGCATCGGTAAAGAGCTGCAGGACGAGGTTATCGCCAGGGTAAGCCACAGCAGGTTTTAAGGAGCTTAACTATGTCCGTAACAAAAGACATCACCACGCTGAAAGGTACCGTTCTTGAGATACAACGCATGTCCACCGAAGACGGTCCGGGAATTCGCACCACGGTGTTCATGAAGGGATGTCCCCTGTCATGCACGTGGTGCCATAACCCTGAGAGCATATCACCCCGTCCACAGGTTCACTGGATCGGTTCACGGTGCATCATGTGTAAGATGTGTATGGACGTATGCCCCGAGAACGCCCTCTACCTTGCAGATGAGGGGATTGAAGTGAACCGTGAATTGTGCACCGGATGCGGCAGGTGTGCAGATGAATGTCCTTCAACCGCGCTGGAATTGCTGGGAAGGAAATGGACCATTCACGAACTGGTTGCAGAACTGGTAAAGGACAGGGCATTCTTCGAGAAGTCCGGCGGCGGGATAACCGTCTCGGGTGGAGAGTCAACCCTGCAGAAAGAATTCGTGACGGGACTTTTGAAATCATTGCGTGCACAGGGTATCCATACCGCTATCGACACCTGCGGAGTCTGCGGGAAGGACGCCCTCGACCGTATACTGCCACATGCCGACCTTGTGCTTTTTGACGTGAAGTTAATTGATGCTGAACTGCACCGCAGGTTTACCGGAAGCAGTAACGAACGGATACTTGAGAACCTGCGGCACGTGGCACAGCTTGTGAAGGAACATCTCTACCCCCGTGAACTCTGGGTGCGCACCCCCGTTATTCCCGGGGCTACCGACTCGGATGTGAATATCAGGGGTATCGGCGAGTTTCTTGCGGGTCTTCCCGCGGGGGTGATCACCAGGTGGGAGCTTTGCGCCTTCAACAATCTCTGCGTGGATAAATATACCAGGCTTGGCAGGCAGTGGGATTTTGCCGGCGTTGCACTTGTGGATAAAGAAAAAATGGAGCACCTGGCTGAAGTTGCCCGATCAACGGGGGTCGACCCAGCTATCCTTCTCTGGACCGGCTCTACCCGTTATGAAGGGGACAATGATGATACAGCTGAGAAGAAGAAATCAATAAAAAATAATCCCACGTCATGCTAAGGGGGGAACAACATGAATGATAAACGAAAAAAATTTACACCGGATGAAATAGAGAAACTGCAGCCAACCGAAAAGGTGGGTCTGCTTGCCACAATAAATCCTGACGGGCAGCCTC
>CAZVRB010000045.1:0-29062 GCA_964629365.1 uncultured Leptospiraceae bacterium | reverse complement strand
CCAGGTTACTGGTAACCCTGATGTACTGCATGCTGTTTACTCCTGGATTCCCGCCGCAGTTTATCCCCACGCAGGCGGGGACGGGAATGACATTCTTCACTTTTCACTTAATTCCATTTATCTGCGGTTAAAAAAAATCATGTGAATTGCAATTTCAAAGATTATTGTTATAAAAATTATTTTCAATTCCCAATAATCCGGAAAGACACTAAAAAAATAATACCTAAAGGTGAATTGGCCCTTAATATATAAGGGCCAATTCACCTTTGTGGTTAAATATTTTGTTGATTAATATCCCGCAGGCTGTATATATAACCTTCCAAACTTTGTTTGATTTTATGCCCGGTCGTGCTATAGTCAGATGTAGTAATTAAACAAACAGTATAATATTTTATAAAACATTCCCAAGTTAAAATGGAGGCAGGTATATGGTTAATTACAAGGACCTGGGCCTGGTCAATTCCCGTGAAATTTTCAAAAAAGCTGTCAATGGTGGATATGCCATCCCCGCTTATAATTTCAACAACATGGAGCAGTTACAGGCTATTATAATTGCATGCACAGAAACAAGATCACCGGTAATCTTACAGGTATCTAAAGGGGCACGGCAATACGCCAATGAGACACTTTTACGATACATGGCAATGGGAGCTGTAGAAATGTCAAAAGAGAGTGGAGCTGATATACCCATTGTTCTTCACCTCGATCATGGCGATACCTTCGAAATCTGTAAGGAGTGTATTGAAAACGGATTCTCTTCAGTAATGATAGACGGTTCCCACCACTCATATGAAGAGAATATTGAACTCACAAAAAAAGTGGTTGAATACGCCCATAAATATGATGTTACCGTTGAGGGTGAACTTGGAGTGCTGGCGGGCATTGAAGATGACGTATCTTCAGAAGTATCACATTATACAAAACCCGAAGAAGTAGAGGATTTTGTTAAGCACACAAATGTAGACTCCCTCGCCATATCAATTGGTACATCTCACGGGGCATACAAGTTTAAACCGGAAGATGGGGTTCCTGAACTTCGTTTTGATATACTGGAAGAGATAGAGACGAGAATACCTGGATTTCCCATCGTGCTTCACGGGGCATCCTCTGTGATTCCTGAGTATGTTGATATCATAAATAGATATGGCGGTAATTTAAAAGACGCGCTGGGGGTACCTGAAGACCAGTTACGCAGGGCAGCAGCGTCGGCAGTCTGCAAGATCAATATTGATTCAGATGGACGCCTTGCGATGACCGCGAAGATACGGGAAAGTCTTTACAATGATCCTTCTAACTTTGATCCTCGAAAATACCTTGGGCCCGCAAGGCAGGAGCTCATCGAGATGACCAGGCATAAAAATGATAACGTGCTGGGCAGCTCTGGAAAAGCGTAATGTTAAGTAAAAATCAGTATAACCTGATCGTAGATATTTTGAAACATGCCGGAAGTACTGTTAGCAATGATGAATTTCTGAAGGCTACTGTAGATGTCTTTTATGAATACCTTTCTCCTGTATCTGTGAGTATATACAAGCTGGTGCAGGAGGAAAAGCTAGTACTGCTCAGGGAAAAAGGGGAAAATTTTGATGAACTTGTTTTAAAAATTTATAATTTTTCCCTGATGGCACGTAAGTCTATTAAAAAGAAAAACGTGATGTTTCTGCCAACATCAAAATCATTTCAGAATGAAGATATCGATATTTCAGTTATTCTTATTCCAATGACTCATGCAGATGAAAGTCTTGGAATGGCATGCGTGGTATTTCCTCTCGGGGACAGGGAATACCATGAAAAAAACAGGAATTTTTATACTATTCTCAGCAGGATGCTGGGAATTATAGGCTCTCTCAAGAAACAGGCATCAGTTGCTGACATGCTTGATCCTGGAATAGCAGAAGCTGAATTTTCTGATAAAATATCCAGCCTGAGCGTTCTCTCCGCAGGGGTCGCCCACGAATTTAATAACATACTGGCGGTGATTAAAGGCTATGCTGAACTTGTGATAATGAATGATTCGGTTGATTCAACCGTTAAAGATGCTATCAAGGTAATAGATAAACAAACTGAACGGGGATCGTCCCTTATAGAGCGGCTTGGAATATTTTTAAAGGGTGAAGATGTAACCTTTACTTATTATCCGCTTAATGATATTGTCAGGGAAGTCCTTGATATTCAGCGTCATACTCTTGAAAATGAATCAATCAAAGTTAAAACAAACCTTGGAAAAACTCCTGATGTGCTGGTAGACCAGAAGCAGATAAAAGAAGCATTTATAAATTTGTTGTCAGGATCGCGACAGTCAATTCGAGCCAGGAAAAATGGTGGAAATATAATAATTGAAACTTCATTTACCATGGATGCCGTGGTTCTGAAGGTAATTGATGATGGAGTCCCCCTTGATCAGAAGCACATCGAAATGGTCCAGTCTACTGATAGTAGTGATGTAAATGATTCTACACTTGTGGATATCAAGAGCTCCGGTTCCAGTGCCGGTCTTGGGCTTGCAATAGCTTTTGGTATAATTGAGAGTCATGGCGGAAGTCTGCAGGTCAAAAGAAGAGGTGAAGAGGGTAATGAGGTAAAGATTTATTTCACTAAAATCAGACCAGGAGAAGATCCGGGGTTCGAAAATAAAGATCAGGAAATGCTTTACCTGGGTGATGCGCGATTATTGATAGTTGACGATGAAGAACCAATTCGTGAATTTTTGTCATCAGCATTGGAAAGAATGGGCTATCAGGTCATAACTGTGGCAGATGGCCAGGAGGCCGTTGATATCTGTACATTTGAAGATATTGATATTATATTTCTTGATTATCTTATGCCGGGATTCAGAGGTGACAGGGTATTCAAAAAAATCAAAGAAGTAAGCCCCAACACTGATGTTGTGTTCATTACCGGTGTGGATTCAATACCGCATATAGAAGAATTATTGTCTGAGGGACTTGTGGGGGTTCTGAAGAAACCGTTTAAAATTGAAAAAATTATTCAAATAACTAATGAACTAATTTACAAGAGGATCAATTATCCAGAAACAATGTAAATAAAAAATTCCATGAATATAAAAGTCATGGAATTTTTTTGTTGATATAGTATTTCTTTTCTGTATGTTACTCTGATTTTACAACCCTTTCGGCCTGCATCGCAAGGTATTTAATAAGTGTCGGTTCGTCAATATGCCCCTTGTTGACCAGTATGATGCCAATAAGACCGCCCTCGTTTTTCTGAATGTTTAATGCTTCATCAAGCTGCTCCTGCGCAATAACTCCATCTTCGACCAGCAATTCACCAAGTAATGGTTTAGCCATATTTCCTCCTTAGCCTGTGATTCATGCTATATTATGATACCACAGTATTTACCTATGTTCTTAAAATTAGTACATCATACATTTCATGTCAAGCCATTGAGAAGAAGAGCATGGTACTATAGTAATTACAGGAGACGTTTAACCGCGTTATGCCATGTCTCTATCTCTCGTTTCTGAACTTCCGGTTGCATTTTCCTGTCGTATCTTTTTGCGATCTTGTTCAGCTTCGCAACTTCGTCAACATTATTAAATACTTTTGATGTAATGCCGGTAAGATATGCAGCGCCAAGTGCTGTTGATTCAGTCATTTCTGGTAGAAGTACAGGGGTTCCCAGCAGGTCAGCCTGGTATTGCATAAGAAAACTATCCCTGGTGGCACCTCCATCCACCCTTAGTTCATGTATTATCCTGCCTGAATCCTGTTCCATGGCCTTGATTACATCATAAGACTGAAGAGCAATTGATTTTACTGCTGCCCGAACCACCTGTTCCCATGATGTATCGCGGGTTAGTCCGAATATTGCTCCACGGGCGTCCATGTTCCAGTGTGGGGCGCCAAGACCAACGAAGGCAGGTACTACTACAACATCGTCTTCCTTGTCCACTGCAAGGGATACCGTTTCAGCTTCATGACTTTCATTTATCAATTTCATATAATCACGTAACCATTGAACGACTGCACCCGCTATGAATATAGAACCCTCAAGGGCGTATACAGGTTGTCCAATAGAGTCGTTAACAATTGTAGTTAAAAGACCGTGTTTTGAAAGAAGTGGATCGTTTCCAAGGTTGAGAAGCACGAAACACCCTGTACCATATGTATTTTTTGAAGTACCCTCGAAGACACAGTTCTGTCCAACCATGGCAGCCTGCTGGTCGCCTGCAATACCGCCGATAGTAATGCCGTCAGGCAAACCGGGCACACCGCTTGTTTCTCCGAAAAAGGATGCAGAATCCCGCACCTCCGGCAGTATGTTGCTGGGTATGTCAAGTATGTCCAGTAATTCCCTGTCCCATCGTTTATCAAAAATATTATAGACGAGGGTTCTCGAAGCATTAGTGTAGTCTGTTTTATGTGACTTGCCGGCGGTTAGTTTCCATAGGATCCAGGTATCAATGGTACCAAATAATAATTTACCCGCTTTTGCCTGATCGCGGGAACCTTCTACATTATCAAGCAACCATTTGATTTTTGTGCCCGAGAAATACGCGTCAAGCCGCAACCCGGTTTTCTTTCTGAACAGATCCTCGTATCCCTTTTGTTTCAACTGGTTACATATTGGTGCGGTTCTGCGGCATTGCCATACGATAGCATTATAAATAGGTTTGCCTGATTCTTTGTTCCAAATCATTGCTGTTTCGCGCTGATTTGTAATACCAATTGAAATAACATCCTTAGGGTCAAGGTTTCCCTTTTCCATTGCCTTTTTAATAAGGGAAACAACCGAATCCCATATTTCAAGAGCATCATGTTCAACCCACCCCGGTTTGGGGAAATGCTGGGTAAATTCCGCGTAACTGCTTGAGATCGGTGCTGCTGATTCATCAAAGCAGAAAACCCGGTTTCCAGTTGTGCCAAGGTCAATTGATAGAATAAACTTTTTACCCATTTTTATACCTCAATAATATTTATATTTCGTTTGTACTGGTATATATACCCAGAAAACTGATTTGCATGATGAGAGGAAAAAGCTACAATAACATCTTCAACAGATATACTGTAGTATTATATTGTTAATGATAAAGTTATGCAACAAAGAAAATCATAAAATGTCAATAAAAAATAATACAGATAGTTCAATTTGGCGGGGGAGTTAACATAGAAAAACGTTGACATGATGTTTATGAATAACTAAGAATGCATTGATGTGTTCTGGTAACAAATATGGATATAAATACACTTATACAAAAAATACATGATGGTAAGCCTGTCTTTATTGCCGAGATAGGATTAAATCATAATGGGAACCTGGAAGATGCCCTGTTGCATGTGGAGGCGGCGGCGAAAGCTGGTGCTGACGCGGTAAAGTTTCAAACATTTGTACCAGAGCTGATGGTATCACGTTACGCTGACTCATTGCTCAGCAAGGGCAGGGAAGGGTTGCCAGGCTACGAAACAATTGACTTTTTTAGTGGACTTGTTCTTTCAATGGATGAGGTTAAAGAGGTGCAGAAACATGCACATCTTCATGGAGTGGTATTCTTCTCTGCTCCATTTGATGTTCCCTCTGTTGAGTTGCTTGAAGCCCTCGATGTTCAGCTTTACAAGGTGGCGTCTTCCGAGGTGACCAATCATGGTCTTCTTTGTGAAATAGCAGGCACCGGGAAACCGGTATTAATGTCAACGGGGATGTCAACTATTGAGGAAGTAACGATGGCTGTAGATGTTTTACTTGAAAAAGGGAACAGGGATATAGTGTTGCTGCATTGTGTGTCAAAATATCCTGTACCTGCTGTAGATAATAATCTTTTGAGAATTAAAAAGTTAGTTGAAACCTTTCAGTTACCTGTTGGTTTTTCAGATCATAACAGGGGCCCGATGGCAGCGATGGGTGCAGCGGCTGCCGGTGCCAGGGTGTTTGAGAAACATTTTAAGCTGAGAGAAGGGTATAAGTGTCCAGATGCTGAAGTGTCTGTAACACCCGATGAGTTTTCATCTTACACCGGTGATGTACGTATGATGATTGCCATGATGGGAGACAATGAAGAAGGTAACGATCTTCCTGATGCACAGACTGCACGTGGCGCAAGAAGAAGCCTGTATGTGTCCACTACTCTGAATGCCGGTCATGTGGTCAAAAAGGGTGATATCGTGTGTAAAAGACCAGGAGTGGGAATACCTGCTTACAGGATGCGTGAATATGAAGGTCGTAAAGTAAAAGTTACTATTCCAGAGGATTACCTGGTAAGAGAAGAATATTTTGAATAGAGGAGTCTGCGCAGAATGAAATTTTTAAAATATATACTAATGGTATTTGTTACTACGTCACTGGTTTCCATGAGTTTCCTGCCCGGTGAGAAAAATACATATTTTTCGGAAAAAGAAATAGAAATAGTTGCTTCTACCACATCAGCAATAGGATTTGGGTACGGGTATGATGATGAACTTGATCTTCCCTATGTGTTCAAGTATCCTTATGCAGACGAAGATGCTCGTGGTAAAAAAAAGAAATTTGATGTTGTTGTCAATTCGGCAGATCCGGATATCATTAAACGGTACTATTACAAGGTGCTAAAAATGAAATACATGGCAGAATATCTCAGGGAAATGTATCGGGACAGGGAAATGTGGCCGAATTATACTTTTATTACGCAGGAAATTCTGCCACCAGTTAATGAATACCATTCGATTTTTAAAACCAGTATGAAGGGTAAATACGGTGAGTATATCAGCAAAATGGATAATCGTGATGAGCAGATAAAAAGCCGTGTATACGAATTGATGGATTATCGGGAAAAACCTGTAGATACATTTTAAAAAAGAAGCCCCTCTGAAAGGGGCTTTTCCTTACGTAGCACAATCTGACTAAACCATCAGATTAGCACTCTAAGAGGTAGAGTGCTAATTTAAATATACAATTGATTATCTTTTTCGGCAACATTTTTAATGTAACTACTGCTGTTAATGTAGAATATCGGGATCGCATCCCAGTTGCATCGATATTTGTGTGGACGTATCTTTTACCGCGTTTATTATTGCTTCACTGTTCTTGTTAATGACTTCGGTGTCTCCGGTAAGGGCAAAAGCCGCGATTGCGTGACCGGTGTGATTGAATATTGGACCGCCAATACCTGCCAGACCTGTAACGGATTCCTGATTATCGTAACTTATTTTCTCATTTCTTACCCTGTCGAGTTCTTTTGTAAAATCATCCAATTCGGTTATCGAGTTGGGTGTCAGCTTTTCAAACGCATAGTTCTTCAGAATAGATGATGCCTTCTTCTTTTCCAGAAAGGCAAAAAGTATTTTCCCTATGCATGTAGTGTGTATGGGAATAACAGAACCTGCCTGTGGGTATGTCATGAACCTGTTTTCAGGTTCCACCCGTAATACGATAACAACTTTATCTCCAACAAGCATGCCGATGTTTACCGGTTGCCGAAACTGCAGGCAGATTCTTTCTGCCCAGACCCTGCCAATGGTAACAAGGTCCATGTTGGTGGCGTATTTCATGCCGAGCTGAAATACCATGGGTCCAAGCCTGTATTTTACAAGATCAGGGTCTTTCTCCAGGTAGCCAAGGGCTTCGAGTGTTTGAACGATGCTCTGCACGGTGGTTTTGGGCAATCCCAGCCTTGTGGCAAATTCAGTAATACCCAGGGGTTTTCTTTCACTGATGAAGATAGTCATAATATCTGATGCCCGTGATATTGACTGGATAAGCCGTCTATTCTGTTCCATGGTTTAAAACTCCAATGGTTATGTGTAATAATGTATTGCAACAAATTAATATTTTTTATTGACACAAAAAAAGATTATTGTTGTAATAGTAGTAATAGTCGTAAGATGTACGATAATGTCGTACATGTCAATAGTTTTTTTCAGCATGATTCTATTTTTCAGTGACACTGAAGGAGCACTCACATATGGATATAATACAAGAATTCAAAGACGTAGTTGAAAATCCTTATAATTATGTGCAGGATTTAAAGCATAAAACAGGTAAACCCGTAGTGGCGTATTTATGCTCGTATACACCGGAAGAGGTAGTGTATGCGGCTGGGGCGCATCCGTTCAGGGTGTTCGGTGTTTCAGAGAGCATTGCAAGGGCTGATGCCCACCTGCAGTCTTACAGCTGTTCACTTATCCGTGGTGTGCTTGAGGATTCGTTGACAGGAAAACTTGATTTCATCGATGGTGCAGTTTTCCCTCATACCTGTGATTCGATACAACGCTTGTCTGATATATGGCGTATGAATACAGATTATAAGTTTCATACTGACGTAGTTCTCCCTGTGAAATTGAATACCCATAGTGCCCGGGAGTACATGTACGAGGTGATGAACAAATTTAAAACTGATCTCGAGAAGGGACTGGGGGTATCGGTGACTGCAGAATCACTTGCCGAAGCGGTAGACACCTATAATGACATTCGAAAAAACCTCTTCAGGATGTACCAGCTTAAAAGTGAACATCCGGGTTTGATTTCAGGTGGTGAGATGTATGCGGTGGTAAAGGGAAGTATGATCATGGAGAGAAACCAGGTAAAGGAAAAGCTTGCTCTACTGGTATCTGAACTTGAGAAAAGCGCCAGCCAGTCTGTTGATACTGGACGTAAAAGAATTATACTTACTGGTGGAATATGTAACCATCCGGATATATATAAAATAATAGAAGAATCCGGTGGGGACGTGGTGTGGGATGACCTTTGTACCGGTTCAAGGTACTTTGAAGGGGTTTTGAATAGAAATGATGACCCCATTACATCTATTGCTGATCGTTACTGTGATCGTCTTGTATGTCCTGCAAAGCATTCTTCAGAAACTTCACGGGGTGAGAATATTGCACGGATAGCGAATGAGCATGATGCTGACGGGGCATTGTTTCTCTTTCTCAAGTTCTGTGATCCACATTCATTCGATTATCCATATCTCAAGGACTATCTTGATTCGGTTAATGTGCCCAGCATTCTGCTGGAAGTTGAAGAGCAATTGCCATCTGAGGGCCAGCTGAAAACACGATTTGAAGCATTCATTGAGATGCTCTAAAAACAGGAAACCAGGAGATACGTTATGTCAGAAAACATACATCAGAAGGAAACCGATAAGGAAGCCAGAAAAATTAAATCCGTAAAACGGATGAAAGAAATAATGACCAATTATTATATCGAGGCTAAAACTGCTGATCAGCATAAGAAAAAAATCGGGTGGATTACCAGTGGCGGCCCTGTTGAGCCATTGATCGCCATGGATGTTATACCTGTGTATCCCGAGAACTACGGTGCGATGATTGGGGCTTCAAAGATGGGGGTTGATTTGTGCGAAACAGCCGAAGGAATGGGGTATTGCCGGGATCTCTGCTCGTACGCACGATCTGATATCGCCTCTTCTACAGTTAACGGTGGTCCAATAGGTGGTTTGCCTGAGCCGGATTTTCTAGTGTGCTGTAATAATATCTGCGGTACGGTGTTGAAGTGGTATGAAGTTCAGGCCAGGTATTACAAGGTTCCCCTGTTTATATTTGATACACCATTTAGTCATACCGAAATGACTAACGAAGCAAGGCGATACGTGGAAAAGCAGATATATGAGTATATTGATTTTCTCGAGAAGGCATGCGGCAAAAAATGGGATGATGACAGGATGGTTGAAGTGGGCAAGCTTTCCATTGAAGGACAGCGTTTGTGGCAGGCGGTTCTTGATACCTGCATGAACAAGCCGGCGCCCATGAGTGCCTTTGATGCCTTTTTTCATCTTGCCTTGATCGTTACCCTGAGGGGAACACAGACGGCGGTTGACTATTACAAGGAGTTGCTTGAAGAGATGAACGACCGTGTGCGCCAGGGTATCAGCGCTGTACCCAACGAAGAGTACAGGTTGCTCTGGGACAATCTTCCCATATGGTATAAAACCAAGTGGCTTTCAGAAAAATTTGCCTCGCATAATGCCTGCCTGGTGGCAGATACATATACATCCGCATGGTGTGGGCAGCTGGATTATCTTGATGAAAATGATTTCCTCAAGAGCATGGTTGAAGGGTATACATCAATATATCTTAATATCTCTGTCGACCAGATGGCAAACACCGTATTGAAAATGGCGGATAAATACGATGTCGACGGGCTTGTCATGCACTCAAACAGGAGCTGTAAACCATATTCGCTGGGACAGTATGATATTCAGCGAATCGTGCAGAAAGAACGAAACTTACCATCACTCATGATCGAAGCCGATATGGTTGATGAACGGAACTTCAGTGAGAGTCAGACTGAAACACGGATTGACGCTTTCATGGAACTGGTAAAAGAGAACAAGGGTGCCATAAAATAACGCTTTTATACATAAATTATAACGAGGTAACGGCCAATGTATGAAAAAAAACCATGGTTGAACTATTATGGTAACGCACCCCACAGCATACAGTACCCGCAAATTACCATGTACGAGGCGCTGATGGACTCGGTGAAGCAAAAACCTGATGCCATAGCGTGGGATTTTATGGACTATACCGCCACTTATACAGAATTTGCAAAAGCAATCGACACCTGTGCCAATGCCCTTGCGGATATAGGACTTAGAGAGGGCGACCGGATAACCATCTCCATGCCCACCTGCCCGCAGGGGGTTATCTGTTTTTACGCGGTGAACAAACTTGGCGCGGTGGCAAGCATGATACATCCGCTTTCACCGGCAAATGAAATTGAATTTTATCTTAACATCAGTGAAAGCAGGTTCGCCCTGACCCTTGACGCCTTTTATCAGCCTTTTAAAGAGGTTATGGATAAGACTTCTCTTGAAACACTTATCTTGACAAAGATATCTGATTATCTTTCGCCAGTTAAGTCACTGGGGTTTTATCTTGCAAAGGGAAGAAAGATTCCCGCTGTTCCAAAAGACCCAAACGTGGTGTGGTGGAAGGACATGATGAAGGCACCCCACCCGCAGGCCCCCGTGTCCTCCATGAAATCAGAAGATATGGCTGTTATTCTCTATAGTGGTGGTACAACCGGCACCCCAAAAGGTATCATGTTGTCAAACATGAATTTTATAAGTGAAGGTCAGCAGGTAGCGTCCTGGGGAAAAATGTCTGATGATGACTCAATCCTGGCTATTTTACCCATATTCCACGGTTTTGGGCTGGGTGTGTGTATAAATGCCTTTTTTATGGGGGGAGGGAAAAGTATTATGGTTCCCCAGTTTACCCCAGAGATAGTGGCAAAGCTTATTAAGCAAAAACAGCCCAATTTTCTCATTGGGGTGCCCACTCTTTTCGAGGCACTATCAAAGAACAGGGTATTTCAGAAAACCAACCTTTCATGTCTCAAGGCTGCCTTCTCCGGTGCAGACACGTTGCCCAGGGCCACCAAGGAAGAATTTGAAAAAGTAGTTCACAAGAACGGTGGTGACATACAGTTACGTGAAGGATACGGGCTGACCGAGTCGGTGACCGCGGTAATGGCCATGCCAATGACAGAATATCGTGAGGGAAGTATCGGGGTTCCCTTCCCGGATATGCTGGCAAAGGTGGTAAAGCAGGGTACCATGGAAGAGGTTCCTGTTGGTGAGGAAGGTGAGATATGTATTGCGGGCCCGGCGGTTATGCTGGGTTACTTGAACCAGGAAGAAGAAACCCTGAAAACACTAAAAAAGCATCCTGATGGTGAAACATGGCTCCATACAGGAGACATAGGCTCCATGGACGAGGACGGTTTCTTTTACTTCAAGCTCAGGTTAAAGAGGATGATTAAATCATCCGGTTTTAACGTATACCCGGCACAGGTAGAGAACGTGTTACGAACACACCCCGCTGTTGACCAGGTATGTGTTATTGGTGTACCTGATACAACGCAGGTTGAAAGGGTAAAAGCTTTTGTAGTATTAAAAGACAGCGCAAAAGCAAGTGAAGAACTTGCCAACCAGCTTATACTTCACTGTCAGAAAGATCTTATAAAATGGAGCTGTCCCCGTGAGATTGAGTTCAGAAACAGCCTTCCAACAACGAAGGTTGGTAAAGTTGCCTTTACAGAACTTGAAGAAGAGGAAAAGTCGAAGCTTGCAGCTGGAAACGTTTGACGGGCAGGGTATTTTGTTTCTTGACACTGGAAATAATCCGGTATATTGTATAAGAAATATTTTGTACTGGATTAGTAAATGCTACTGGGTGTAGATGTCGGCGGAACACATACTGACGCGGTTGTTATTGGTGATGGCGGGGTCATTGCATTTGCCAAGGTGGTTACCCGCCATGACCACCTGCTTTCCTCTGTGCATGAAGCAATTGAGAAGGTAATAGAGAACATTTCCCCTGAAGAAATTCGCCGGGTTAACCTGAGTACCACCTTAACCACCAATGCCATAATCGAAAATAAGATAGAAGACGTCTGCGTTATTGTTTCAGCAGGCCCGGGTATTGATCCCGGTTACTATGCAATGGGAAAACATTTTTATAATGTTGACGGTGAAATCGATCACCGGGGTTCTGAAATTGTGCTCATAGATGTTAAAGAAGTTGAAAGGGTAGTAAAAAAGAGCCATAAGGACGGGGTTCGGGTCTTCTCTGCTGTTACCAAGTTTTGCACACGAAACCCCCTTCATGAAAATATTATTAAGGACAGGATAGCTGACCAGGCAGATTTCGTTACCATGGGACATCTCCTGTCAGGACAATTGAACTTTCCCCGAAGAATCGCCACTGCGTATTTCAACTCGGCCGTATGGAGACTCTATAATGATTTTGCTGATGCCATTAAGTCCAGTATTGAATCACATGGCATAACAGGTGACATTCATGTGTTGAAAGCTGATGGCGGTACTATCCCGATGGAATATTCACGTAAAACTCCGGTTGAGTCAATTCTTTCCGGTCCTGCTGCCAGCGTGATGGGTATCGTGGGATTGTGCAATATCTCGGGTGATTCTATAATACTTGATATTGGTGGAACCTCTACGGATATTGCCATTTTTGCCGATGGCGCGCCACTGGTTGAACGGGAAGGTATTGAACTGAGTGCCAACCCCACCCTGGTACGGGCGTTGAAAACCAGTTCAATCGGTATTGGCGGCGATTCAGCCATTCACCTGCAGGATAACAGGATAAGCGTTGGCCCCTCACGTCTTGGTCCTGCCATGGCGGATGGTGGCAGTGTACCCACTCTTATTGATGCACTGAATTATACTGGTCATTCCACTTATGGCAACGTTGAGAAATCGAGGGCAGGAATTGAATCCATGCAGGCAAAATCAAACATGGATGCGAAATCAATAGCCCGGTCAGCAATCGATTATTCCGTAACCATGATATTTAACGAGGTACAAAGGATTGTTGAAAGCATTAATCAGCGGCCTGTTTATACAATACATGAGCTTTTAAGCGGAAAGAAAGTTGAACCCGGTCACCTCTATATTATGGGCGGACCGGCAAATGCCATGGAATCCCTTCTGTCTGAAAAGTTCAATATGCAGACGGAGGTGCCCGAACACTTCAGGGTGGCCAATGCCATAGGGGCAGCCCTGGCCAGAACTACTGTTGAAATTGAACTGTTTGCGGATACGGAACACTGCAAACTGGTGATCCCAAATATCAACGTGATGAAGAAGATATCAATTGATTATACCCTTGACAGGGCAAAAGAAGATGCCATCGAGATGCTTCGTGATCACCTTCACGCAATTGGTATAACCGATAACGAGGATGATATAGAAATACTTGATTCATCATCATTTAACATGGTACGAGGTTTTGAGACAACCGGTCAAAATATAAGGGTTCGTTGCCAGGTGAAGCCGGGTGTAATGCACAGGTACAGGGATATATTAAAGCAATGTTAAAAGCAAAGAATAAACTGGGAATCATATTTTTTCCTGCCTTCGACTGGGCAATCAGCCCGACACATCCCGAGAGGGAAGAGCGCCTGTTGTACACACAGGACCAGTTAAACGAAGAGGGAATATTTGATATTGACGGTATAGTTGAATATAAACCAGATGTGGCTACAGTGGAGGATATTGATCGAACGCATTTCTGTTTTCCTGATGTCGATCACGTTACCACAGAGTCACACCTGATATCGGCTGGTGGCGCCAACAAGTCTGCCAAACTGGTTCTTGACGGGGAGATGGACAGGTCGTTTGCGCTGGTGCGACCACCGGGTCATCACGCCATGAAGGTTGTGCACGGGGCACGGGGCTTTTGTAATATTAACATTGAAGCGGTAATGATAGAGTATATCCGTGAACATTATAATGTAAAAAGAATAGCTGTTGTTGATACTGATTGCCATCATGGAGACGGCACCCAGGATGTATACTGGCATGATCCTGATGTGCTGTATATCTCTATGCATCAGGATGGCCGTACACTGTATCCAGGATCAGGTTTTATGCAGGAGACAGGGGGACCCAATGCATTGGGCAAAACTATAAATATACCATTGCCGCCGACAACAGGGGATGAAGGATTTAATTACGTGATCGATAACGTGGTTATGCCTATCCTGGATGATTTTAACGCTGATATTGTTATTAATTCAGCTGGCCAGGATAATCACTATTCCGATCCAATTACCAATATGAATTTCTCGGCCCAGGGGTATGCCCGGTTGAATGATCACCTGAACCCGGATATCGCCGTGCTGGAAGGGGGGTATTCTATAAAGGGAGCACTTCCATATATTAACCTCGGGATAGTGCTGGCAATGGCCGGTGTTGATTATTCGTATGTAAGAGAACCTGATTACAAGTATAAGGACCTGAAACAGGATCCAAGAATAACAAAGTATTTGAAAAAGATGTCAGAACAGGTGCTCCGGATATATTTCAGGGATTCAAAGGATGATACCGGTAAGCTTATGCCTGGAAATTATGATGTACGGAAAAAAGAGATTTTCTATGATACCGACGGGATACGTGAAAGCCAGATAGAATCAATAATGGTATGTGATGATTGCCGTGGTGTTCTAAAAGTAGAAACCATGTCATCGGTGAATCCCCTGTGTCTTGGTGTGGAAATACCCATAAACGCCTGTGATCGTTGTATTTCTGAAGGATATCGAATTCTTAACGACGGCATAGAAAAAGAACGCTTCACCCATGTGCAGCTCATTGACCGGGTGAAAAAGAAATACCAGCGATATTAAGCAAGTGAACGTAGGATAGAATGAAGAACGGACGGGTTTTTTCGACCCGTCCGTAGAAATCATTTGCAGTTTGCAACTGTCTTAAAAGTTTAATCAGCTGATGAAAAGCATCTCCCAGAATTTTGGAAGTGGCCACATGGAATCATCCATGTATCCTTCAAGTTCATCAACATCTTCTCTCATCTTATCCATCAATGTCTTGATGTCAAAACAAAAGTAGCAGGCAATATCTTTTTCTTCATCAATAGTATGCGCGTGCTGTATTCGTTTTCTGAGTTCTTTAAGGTTCTTAAGAATCTTGTTGATCAATGACGAGATGGTAGCCAATAACTCTTTCTGTTCAGCCACATCGGCATCTTTTCCCAGTACATCTAGAAGCTCTTCAAGTGATGAAGACAGTTCTTTTTGAAAACGTATGGCTGCCGGGATAACCAGTGTGGATGCCATTTCTAACAGAACTCCAGCTTCAATATCAAGCTCCTTGATATATCGCTCCATGCGTATGTTGTATCTTGACTCGAGTTCAAGTGGTGAAAGTACATTATACTTCTCAAATAAAGCGATAGCCTTGTCGGTTACAAGGTCGGGAAGTGCTTCACAGGTAGCCTTCTTGTTTGGAAGACCCCGCTTTTCTGCTTCTTTTTCCCATTCTTTCGAGTAATTGTCACCCATAAAAAGGATGGGTTTGATTTTAGTAATCTCTTCTTTCATGATCTCGATGGCAGCTTTACCGGTATTGCCACCCTTGCTTTCAATTTTTTCAGAAAGGTAGTCAAGACTTTCAGCAACTATTGTATTCAGTACCGTAGCAGGAAAAGAGATTGATTGAGATGAACCAACCGCCCTGAACTCAAACTTGTTGCCGGTAAATGCGAAGGGTGATGTTCTGTTCCTGTCGGTATTGTCTTTGCTGAGTACCGGCAGGGTGTTGATTCCCAGGTCAATGATTGTACCGTTAGAAGGATCAGTTATAACGCCCTTTTCAATATTATCGAGGATCTCGGTGAGCTGCTCACCAAGAAAAACAGATATTATTGCCGGAGGTGCTTCATTTGCACCAAGCCTGTGGTCGTTACCGGAGGAAGCAACCGATGCCCTTAATATATCGGCGTGATAATAGACTGCGCGAATGGTTGCTATCAAAAAGATAAGGAATTGAATATTATCCTGTGGTGAATCGCCAGGATTAAGCATGTTTCCACCAGTATCGTCCGATAAAGACCAGTTCAGATGCTTTCCCGATCCATTAATTTCGGCAAACGGTTTCTCATGCAGCAATACCGATAATTTGTGTTTTGACGCAACACGTTTCAGTGTTTCCATTACAAGCTGGTTGTGATCAACGGCAATGTTGGCTTCTTCAAATATTGGTGCGATCTCAAACTGGCTGGGGGCTACTTCGTTATGCCTGGTTTTAGCGGGAATTCCAAGCTTGTATAGTTCTTCTTCAGCATCATGCATGTATGAGAGTATTCTCTCCTTAATACTTCCAAAATAATGGTCTTCAAGCTGTTGTCCCTTGGGTGGGGCATTACCAAGTACAGTTCTACCGGCGAGTAGAAGATCCTGTCTTTTATAATAGAAGTCCTGGTCAATGCAGAAGTACTCCTGCTCTGCTCCAAGGTTTGCCACAACCCTTTTTACTTTTTTGTTTCCAAGGAGTTTCAGCATTCTAATGGCGCTTTTGTTGATGACATTGATTGACCTGATGAGAGGTGTTTTCTTGTCAAGGGCGTCACCGGTATACGAAAGGAAAACCGACGGGATGCAAAGGGTGGAGCCTATGCCGCTGTTAAGTATGAAAGCGGGGCTGGATGGATCCCATGCAGTGTACCCTCGTGCTTCAAAAGTAGAGCGGATACCGCCGCTTGGAAAACTGGAGGCATCCGGCTCACCCTGAACAAGCTGTTTCCCGGAAAAACGTTCGATTGGAAATCCATCATCAAAAAGTTCCAGGAAGGCATCATGCTTTTCAGCAGTCGCCCCGGTCATTGGTTGGAACCAGTGACAATAGTGAGTGGCACCTTTGTCTATGGCCCATTCCTTCATTGCATGGGCTACGGCGTTGGCAACTTCTTCGTCAAGTTTCTCGCCTTCCTGTATAGTTTTTATCAGTTTTTTGCTGAGGTTTGCTGGCAGTTTTTCCCTCATTATTCTCAGGTTAAAGGTGTCTTCCCCATAGTATTTGGATACAGGAATATCTTTTTCCCGTGTTGCCAGGTATTCACGTTCAGCTGCGGGTATTGTTGTATTTCGTTTCATTTGTCCTCCTCGTGTTATTCGTTTTGTGAATGAAAAATATTTCATATATCAATTACGCAAAAAAGTATCAATCTAGTCTTCTGTCATTTTCCGTTGTTAATTTTTACCTCCCTGTTATCACCTGTCGAGCCATATTTTTCATTCATGATTAAATTCAGTTAGTGTTTCATTTAATATCAAGATGACTCCTTGATACAAAAATGTCAAATTAACCATGCGGAAAGAGGGTATTTCACTGTTTATTTAACATTTATGTAATAAATTGTGAACCTATGATTGTTTTTAAAGTACTGTATAAATTAATGACCCCTTTCCCTGTACATTGGAAAAGGGGCCATTAATGTTATTTCAAAGTATATGATTCGAAATCTGGATAGGCTTCCATGCCATGTTCAGATATATCAAGTCCTCTCAGTTCTTCGTCACGGCTTACCCTGATGCCAAGAACCGCATTAATGATGATCCATGCTACCCAGCTCAGTACAAAGGTGAATGCGCCCACAGCAACAACACCGACGATCTGATCTGCAAAAGACTCTATTCCCCCACCGTAAAAAAGTCCAGCTAAGGGTTGTCCTTCTCCTCCTGCAAATGGAGCAGAAGCAAACAGACCAACCGCAAGAGTTCCCCATATACCGTTTATCAGGTGTACGGATATGGCACCCACCGGGTCATCAATCCGCCATTTGTCAAAAGCGATTACGAAAATCACTACCAGTAATCCTCCGATAAAGCCGATTATTACTGACGCACCCGGAGTTACAAAGGCGCATGGAGCAGTAATTGCCACAAGTCCTGCCAGTGATCCGTTAAGGATCATGGAAAGGTCTGGTTTTCCAAGTGCCAGCCAGGCCGCTAAGGTTGCCGAGACAGCTCCCGCGGCTGCTGCCAGGTTGGTTGTTACCGCGATTCTGGCGATGTCATTGGCCGAGGCTGCCATTGTTGAACCGGGGTTAAACCCGAACCAGCCAAACCAAAGAACGAACACTCCAAGTGTGGCCAGGGTCATGCTGTGTCCTGGAATGGGATTCACTGATCCATCGGAGTTGTATTTGCCTATCCTTGGGCCAAGCACCAGTGCTCCCGCCAGGGCAGCCCATCCACCTACTGAATGCACAACCGTTGAACCGGCGAAATCAAAGAATCCACGCTCCTGCAGCCAGCCGCCGCCCCATATCCAGTGTCCTGTAATGGGATACATGATGCCAACCAGCAGCGCGGAGAATATGATGTATGATAAAAACTTAATCCTCCCGCCTACTGCACCTGAAACTATGGTTGCAGCAGTTGCGGCAAACACCAGCTGAAAGAAAAACTTTGCAAAGAGGGGGACAGTAGCCCAACTCATGGACGAGTACACTCCCTCATAGAAGTCACCTGTCATGGGACTGTTATCGGCGCCGCCCAGCATCCATAATCCATGATATCCGAGAAAACCGTTTCCATCGCCGAACATAAGTCCCCATCCAATAAACCAGAAGGTCAGGGAGGCGATTGAAAAAACGATAAAGTTTTTCGCACTTACATTAACCGATATCTTTGCCGGCTGCAAACCGGTCTCAACCATGCCAAACCCAAGATTCATGAAGAAGACCAGGATCCCGGCCAGCATCACCCAGAGTGTATCAGCTATCACCTTGCTGTCCGCAAGAAGAACACTTACCTGGTTGATTTTCTCCATAACATCCGGTGCTATCACGGCAGAAGGGGCAACTTCTTCTGCCATTACCATTCCGGCACCAATTATAAGCAGTAGTGCCGTTGCCAGTAGTATACGTACAATTCTCATCGTATGCCCTCCTGTTATGCTTCGTAATATAGAGAGTATTCCCAGGGATGAGGCCTGAGAGATACCTGGTCAATTTCACTGATGCGTTTATATTCGATGTAGCTGTCTATCAGTGATTTAGAAAATACATTTCCTTTTAAAAGGAATTCATGATCCCTTTCAAGCCCGTCGATGGATTCCTTGAGACTGCCCGGGGTTGATCGTATATGCATTTTTTTCTCCGGGGGCAGTTCGTAGATGTCATCATCGATGGGATCCGGGGGCTCTATCATGTTTTCGATACCGTCAAGACCTGCCATTATCATGGCAGAGAAAGCAAGATAAGGATTAACTGTTGAATCGGGACATCTGAACTCAACCCGCTTCGCTTTCTCGCTTTCACTGTACATGGGTATACGAACCGCGGCAGAACGGTTCCTGGCAGAGAACACCAGGTTAATGGGTGCCTCGTATCCCGGAACCAGTCTTCGATACGAATTGGTGGTGGGGGCCGAAAAAGCCAGAACCGCTTCGATATGAGCAAAGATCCCGCCGATAAAATACCGGGCTTCGTCACTCAGGTCGGCGTACCGTCCAAATTCATAGAAAGCGTTTCTGCCATCTTTCCAGAGGCTGATATGGGTATGCATTCCCGAACCGTTATCCATGAATATAGGCTTGGGCATGAATGTTACCGTTTTGCCATACCTGTGGGCAACATTCTTCACCAGGTACTTGAATTTCAGCAGGGTATCTGCCTGTTCTACCAGTTCTTCGATGTCAAGGCCGATCTCTGTCTGACCCGCGGTTGCTACTTCATGATGATGCAGGTTGGCCTGCACACCGCAGCTTCGAAGTACCTCAACCATCTTTGACCTGAGATTATGCAGCTGATCATGCGGGGCAACAGGGAAGTATCCCTGCTTGTAGCCGATCTTGTATCCCAGGCTTCCTTCTCCCTTTTTGGCCGTATTCCAGTATCCTTCAGCGGAGTCTACCTCGTAAAAGGCCCTGTTCTGGGTTTGCTCATAGGAGACATGATCAAATATGAAGAACTCGGGCTCGGGGCCGAAAAAGGCGGTATCAGCGATTCCCGTAGACCTGAGATAATCAAGAGTCTTGAACGCGACGTACCGGGGATCTTTCTCATACCGTGTTCTGCCAACGGGATCAACGATATCGCAGAAAAAACTCATTGTGCGGTGATCAAAGAACGGATCGATGAAGGCGGTACTTGGATCGGGCCTCATCAGCATGTCACTCTGGTTGATTGACTGAAAACCCCGTATGGATGATCCATCAAAACCTGTGCCAATGGTAAAAAGGTCTTCGTCAGCCTTTTCCGCCGTTTGCGTATAATGGTGTATTCGCCCAAAAAGATCACAGAATTTCAAGTCTACGAACTCTATGTTCTTTTCTTTTATTATCTGCATTATCTGGGAGATGGTTATATGCTCGTTCCGTTTTTTTACCGTGTAGATTTCATCAAATATAGCTTCCATTACCTTTCTCCTTCTTTAGTTGATTAACGTTCCCATTCATTATTCCAGTTCCTTCTTGATGGGAGCATCTTTGCCGGTATTGGCTATATTCGTGAGGTCTACGCCGGTAGCATTTTTAATCTGTTCGAGAAAGGTTACTACACTTGATGTAACATCACCAACGTGACTGGGGATGCCGCCATTACCCATCACCACCAGTTTTTCAACTTTCAGGTTGTCGGCAATGACACCGGAAATGCTGTCAACGATGCCGGGCAGAATGTGCAGCATAAACAGTTCCCTGTTCTCTCCATTCGCCCATTCGCTTTTCATTTCCTTCACCGCGTCGGCCATGGCAAGTCCCTGTTCTTTGAGATAGGATGCCTGACCGGCAGCCTTCAGTTCGTCGGCTTGCTTTTCAGCCTCTGCGGGAATGACCAGCTCGGCGTTATATTTTCTGCTATTCACGTCCTTCCTGATCTCTTCGAGTTCTTTCTGCTGGGTAAGTTCTTCCAGCATACGGGAGTATTCAGATTTCATCTCCATCTTATTGGTTTGCTCGAAAAGTTCCGCCTTGCGGTTACGGTAGCTGGTCTCGTATTCCCGTATAGCCATCTTGGAACGGAATTCCACGTCAGAAGCTTTCTTAATGGATTCGGATTCAACGATCTTTGCTTCTGATTCAGATTCGGCTTCCTTGATACGGGCATCCCTCTGAACCATGGCATTTCTCTGCCGGCCTACCGCTTCCAGGTATCCCTGGCCGTCTTGAATGTTGTCGATCTTAATGGAGTCAAGGGTGAATCCAAGTTTGTTGAGTTCAATACCACCTTTCTGGTAAACATCTTCTTCAAGTTCAATCCGCCTGTAGTTGGCATCTTCGGGGGTGAACCTGGCAAGAATTCCCCGGATAACCCCTTCAAGGGTGCTCCTGGCGATATTTTCAATTTCCTGTGGAGCTTTACCAAGCAGTCTTTCAACAGCATTTTCAAGTCCACCTGTTTCTTTTGACGCGATCTTGATGTGGGCGATAGCGGTGATATCAAGGGGTATCATACCTTCAGACATGGCCCGTGATATCTCAAAATCAAGGGGGATCGTGGCAAGTGACAGCCTCGAAACTTTTTCAAGTAATGGTGTACGCAGGCCCCATCCTCCCCGTATAACACGATATCCAACAACATCACCCGATGCCAGCTTTCGCTTGCGTCCAGAAAAGATTAGAATTTCATTTGGTTCGCATATTTTAAGGTTAGCTTTCAGGTAAATAAGAAAAGCCGCTACACCCATAATTATCATTGAACCAACAAGTGCCCAGTCAACTGATCCAGTATTCATTATTACCTCCAGTAATCATTTCAAATATTATCCAATAGCCCGCGAACCGCGTTCGCCGGTACGGATTCGTACACACTCATCGATGGGTATGACAAATATTTTGCCGTCCCCTATATTTCCCGTTTTGGCACCTCGCACGATTGCCTTGATGGTGGGCTCCACGTAATCGTCGTTGACTGCAACTTGAAGTTCAACTTTCTTCAGAAGCTTGATTTCGTGTTTAATGCCCCGGTATGTCTCGGGATAGCCTTTCTGTCGTCCGGCACCGATAGAGTTGACAACAGTCATGAGATTCACGCTGGCGTCGTTGAGTTCCTTCTTTACGTCGGCCAGCTTTTCGGGTCGAATAACTGCCACAACCAGTTTCATCCGTTCCTCCTTCAATCGTTTAATAGCATTCGATTCGCGCCGCGAAAAACAACGTTAACTGCAACACGAAATGAATAGTTTGTTATAGTTATATTCAAGAGCATTGGTGAATATTGTCAAATTTTGAACAATGAAACTGTCCTGTTTCGATCTTATTTAACAATTATGTAATTTGTTCGTAACATGATTGTAATAAAAGCGTGGTAACGGTAGATGAATTGACAGAAATGTATGCCCATCATAGGCTGTGACCGTGAACACAAAAGAGCTAACAGCGCTGCTAAAATCAGAAGGGATAAGCCCGAGCAAAAAACTGGGCCAGAATTTTCTATGCAACGAGGGTGTGGTAAAAAGAATAATCGAGGCGTGCCGGTTCAGTACGCAAGACCGTGTGCTGGAGATCGGACCGGGAACCGGATCAATTACGCAAACCATGACAGACCAGGTACACTCGGTAACTGCAGTTGAGATCGATGCGGGGCTGGTACGTGTTTTGAAAAAACAGGTGGATACAATACCAAACATCACCGTTGTGCATAATGATATTTTAAAGATGGACATCCCCCCATATGTAAATAAGGTAGTGGGCAACCTGCCGTATTACTGCTCATCAGAGATACTGTTCAGGGTGGCCGCTGCCATGGGGGTACAGATGGGATGTTTTATGCTGCAGAAAGAGATGTCCCAACGCCTTGCTGCTGCACCGGGAAGCGGCAATTACGGGGCAATAACCGTCAACCTGCAATTATACTTTTCAATCGAACCATTGTTTAATATTGACAAGCAGTCATTTTTTCCGCAACCCGAGGTTACCTCAACCTTTATCAGGATGATAAGAAACCAGGACACGGGGCTTGACCAGGAGCAGCGAAATGCATTTCACCTGCTGGTTAAATCGGCATTCTGGGGGCGAAGAAAAACCCTGCGAAAGGCATTGACCGATTCACCCCATCTTGAACTCGCCAGTAAAACCGTTGAAGCGTTGTTAGAGAAATCAGGGATCAATGAAAAAGAGCGGGGTGAGACTCTTTCGGTTGATGAGTACAAAAAAATGGCCATACATTATACAGGAATAACACAATAACCCATGATAGAAAGAATTCAATTAGAAGCACTTGAAAAGATCCTCTGGCGTGTAGAGAAACCTGCCCGCTATACCGGTGGCGAGCTTAATGCCATTAAAAAAGAAAACTGCCAGGTGCATACAGGTGTATGCTACCCCGATCTCTACGAGGTTGGAATGTCCAATAACGGCATTCAGATACTCTACAGCGCGGCTAACAGCCTGGAAGATGTGGCATGTGAACGGGTGTTCGCTGTTGCCCCCGACCTTGAAAAGGCGCTGAGAGATGAGAATCTTCCTTTATATACACTTGAAACCCGTATTCCACTGGCCTCCCTTGATCTGCTGGCATTTAACGTGGCCCACGAGCTGCTTTTTACCAACATACTGCAGGTGCTCGACCTGGGGTGTATACCCCTTCGAAGTAAAGAACGGGAAGAGCATCATCCCATCGTAATGGCCGGAGGTGAAGCTGTTTCCAATCCAGCAACCCTTACTCCCTTTATCGACGCTTTTTTTATGGGGGACGGGGAGGAAGGGATCGTGGAAATATGCGCTGTGCTGCTACGCGGGCAGAAAAGCGGCCATTCACGGGATGATATTCTGAAAGATCTTGCCGGCATTGAAGGGGTGTATGTACCGGGAATATCAACAACAGTACGAAAAAGGGTGTTCAGGTCTGATAAAGGCTCTGACCCCCTTATGCCGGTGGTTCCGGGTATTCGCGTGGCGCAAGAGCGGGTGGTGATGGAAGTTAACCGTGGATGCAAGAATCTCTGCAAGTTCTGCCACGCGGGGTATTATGATCTTCCCTATCGAAAGATCCCGTGGGAGCCCCTGGCGGAGAAGGTTTTCACCCTTCTTGATACTACAGGGTATGACGAGGTGTCCTTTGCCTCGTTATGCATAAATGATTATCCTTACCTTGCCCGGTTACTCAATGCCGTACTGCCCGGACTTACCCGGCGGGGTGTATCCATCGCATTGCCATCCCTGCGGGTAGAACCACAGGCAGTACCGGTGATCGAGCTTATCTCTGACGTACGCAGGGCTTCCCTGACATTCGCGGTAGAATCGGCAACAGAAGAGCTGCGAAAACGGGCCTTCAAGCGTTTGCACACCGCTGATATTATTTCCATTATACAGCAATTATATGACAGGGGCTGGCAGCGGGTGAAACTGTATTTCATGATCGGCCTGCCGGGATACCGTGAACATGACGAAGCCGATGATATCATCGCACTCTTGAACGAGATCTACCAGGTGGGAAAACACAGGCTGCAGCTGAACGTCACCGTGTCCCCCTTTATACCAAAACCCCACACACCCTTTCAAGACCAGGAACAGGCCGATACCAGCTACCTGCTTGAGACCATACAGAAGATTAAGCGGGGTGTGCCCCGCAAGATCAAGGTGAAAAACCACGATGTGTATCATTCACTGCTTGAAGGGGTGTTCTCCCGCGGGGATAGCCGGCTTGCCGACGTGATCAAGCACGCCTACAGGGATGGATGCAGGCTTGATTCATGGTCAGAGCATTTCAACTTTTCCACGTGGCAGCACAACCTGGATATACATACACCCGGCTGGCAGAATTATCTGCAACAACAGAAGGGGGGGGACGGGTATCCGTGGAACATGGTGCAAACCGGGTATGAAAAACTGGTAGAAAAGAAAACCAACTCAACCTGGGACGGGAAGAGCCTGCCAAAATCCTTTGACACCACAAGAGAACCACTGAATACAGGGGCAGTGCGTGAAGCCATGGAACAGTTTGAACAGAAGTACCCGGTGGTGAGCAGGGTGCGTATACGGCTTTCCAAGACCGGCATCGCGAAATATATTCCTCACATCGATTTCATGGAGATCATCAAGCGGGCCCTTCGAATGGCCCATGTCCCGGTATCTTTCACCCAGGGGTTTAACAAGCGTGAGCGAATATCAATGGGGTACGCTCTGCCCCTTGGTACAGAAAGTGAAGCTGAATACCTGGATATAGAATTGTATGATGCAATTGAGCCCGGCAATTTACCGCAAACCCTTAATACCCGGCTACCCGAAGGTATACAGGTAACCGGTGCTGTTGAGTTGAGTGACAACTCTTCTCTGAGTGCCGACGTTGTTGCCATGGAATACGTGGTGATGACAACTGATACGGAAAAGATGTCCATGCTTGTCTCCGGCATGAAGGAAGAGCCTTCATTCACTAAAGAGACGAAAAAAGGGTTGAAGACGATAGCATTTAATGATGCAATAGTAGAGTGGGGGCCGGTTGAAGAAGGGGTGCGGCTTTTGCTGCCTGCAGGTCTTCCTGAATCAGTGCGTGCGGATAAAATCGTATTACAGGTTTGCAAATGCGATGATCTTTCGGCATTCAATATAAAAAAAATATCCCAGCTCCGTAAAACGGAAAAGGGCCTGGTTACAATTTATTAAAAACGGGTATTGTGCAAAAATCATGATGTGAAATATTCTATCTATCAATACAGGAGGGACGTATGAGTAATTTATGGTATGATCTGGAAGACAAGGTGGCAGTTATCACCGGGGGAAGCCGGGGCATAGGTCTTGAGATAGCCCGGGAACTGCTTAATCAGAAAGCCAAAGTAGTCATCTGCGGACGGAAAGAGGAAGGCCTTCAGGGTGCAGCCACCGAGTTGAAGGGCGGCGATTCCCTTTTGACGGTTCAGGCCCACATAGCCAAAGAAGAAGACGTGGATACCCTCTTTGACAAAGCAATTGAAAAATTCGGGAAAGTTGACATCCTGATCAATAACGTGGGTATGAACCTTCCAACCGGCGGCATCGTGGACGTGGACCTGCCACAGTGGCAAAAGATCATCGAGTCAAACCTCACCGGCACTTTTCTGTGTTCACGCAGGGCAGGAAAGATAATGCGTGACCAGAAGTTCGGAAAGATCGTCAGCGTCTCGTCGGTTGCCGGTCACCGGGCATCACCGGGTATGAACGTCTATGGTATCGCCAAGGCGGGTATCGAGATGATGATGCGAAACCTGGCATTCGAGCTTGCCTCATATAACATACAGGTAAACACTGTTGCCCCATCCATGGTGCGCACCGATTTCAGCAAGCCATTCTGGTCTAACCAGGAAATTCATGACATGGTAGTAAACAAAATACCCATGGGCAGAATCGCCGAGCCCGAAGACGTGGTGAAAGTAGTGCTCTTCCTGGCATCCGACGGCGCATCATTCGTCACCGGTCAGACCATAATGGTAGACGGCGGGTCAATGGTTATATAACATTTCATATCACCTCCCCCTTTTAAGGTGGAGGCCGGGAGGGGTTAGGGGAGGGTGTGTTCAAGGTTTTTCATGAAATTACTTTACGGTATTCAACTTAACGGAATCCCCGACGCGCTGCGTCGCCCCCTTCACTGAAGAGGGCTTCCTGTAAAGTGACCTGCTGGTTATCCCTTCTTTAGAATTTTGTATTCAATCCCGCTCATGTACTTCACCGAGAACTCTTCCGAGTCTGCGGCAAATACCGGGTCTTTGCCGACAGTGTCACCTAGAGCACCGCGTATCTCCGCCGGGTGGCGTTCTCCCTGTATGGATTTGGGGTAGCGCATGTTGCCGGTTCTGCCTATCCAGTCCATCCTCAGACAGTCCCTGAAGAAGATGTATTTCGCGGGGAAGTGTTCCTGGATATATGCAAGAAGTCCACTTGACAGCATCCCCCCGTCCTTCTCATCGGTGTTTAATTCTTTTGATTTCCAGAAAAGAGCAAGACTTTTGTACATGTGAAAGTAATTTTCATTCGAATGAAGGTCTTCCAGTTCGGGCAGTGTAATCGGGAAATACCCTGAGTTGAACAGGGAGTTTACAAGTCCTTCAATATGGTGCAGCATATTCATTTCTTCACTGCTTATCCACGGGGTCTCCTGTATTTCATAGGGAGGTTCGGCTGAATAGAAAAGGGAAAGGGTTTCAGCCTGTTCACGCATTGCTGTTCCCGGAAGCAGTTTCAAAAAGCCCAGCTGCAGGTGATGGGGTTTTATGCCGTAGAGCACGTTGAACGAATTAGCAAGCGATTTCAGCGTGTCGTGGGGAAGCCCTGCCATAAGATCAAGGTGCACATGTATACCGGTGTGCTCCAGAAGGTGCCGTACCCCGTCAAGATGGCTCTCCTTTACGGGGGGACGTGAAACGGCCTCAAGGGACCGGTTGTTCAATGACTGTACTCCTATCTCGAATTGAAACAACCCGGCTGGTACCTTCTCAAGCAGCCGCAGGTCTTCTTCTTTAAGCAGGCCGGGATATATCTCGAAATGGAATCGTGCCTGGGGATTCTTTTCAATAAGGTAGTGCCATATGGCGCGTGCGTGTTTACTGCCGGCGTTGAAGGTGCGGTCTACCAGCTTCACCACGCCGGGATTCATCGCCAGCAGCTGATCCATCTCGTTTTTCACCGTGGAGAAGTCTTTGAATTGCAGCTGCTGGTCTTCACGTGAGGAAATACAGTAGCCGCACCTGAAGGGGCACCCCCGGCTGGTTTCGTAATACACGTAGCGGCGGGAAAGACGATCCCTGTCCTCTGGCCGGTAAGGGTAGGGGATCTCATTGAAGTGTGGGTTTGCTTTGCGTATGATCTTTTCATCAACATTGAATTCATTTTTCACCAGGTGGCAAAACCCGGCTTCACCGGGGCCGCACACAATATAGTCGATACCCGGGTGACGGTCAATCCAGCTTTCGGGGTTGTAGCTCACCTCGGGGCCGCCGCATACTATGACAGGCTTCGGTGAAAGGCTGGTCAGCATGGGTAACAGTTTCTCCATGTACTTTGAGTTCCATATGTATACCGAGAGGGCCACAACGTGGGGCCTGGTGTTTTGTATCTCATCTATAATATTTTCAGGTGAGGCCTTGATTGAGTATTCACGTATAACGAAGTTGGCCCCCGTGCCGACACAGTAATTGCGCAGGTAGTACAGGGCCGGGTTGGAGTGGGTGTAGCGGGCGTTGACGGCCAGCAGGAGTATGGTTTTGGGGGTTTTTGTCATGGGGTTATGTTGGGGGAGGGGTAAAATAATATCAATATTATTTCATGCTTTCGATCTCCTCAACCGAAAGCCCGGTAATTTCTGATATCTCCTGTATATTCATGTTTTTATCTAAGAGTGCTTTCGCAGTCTGAATGGCTTTTCGATGCATGCCTTCCTGAACTCCTTTTTGCAAACCTTCCTGCAAGCCTTCTTTCTTAAGTTTCTCACCGTATTTCTCAAGTTTCGTCGCGAACATGGTTCGTATCTCCTCTACCTGCTTTATTTCATGGTATATCTCTTCATGCTTCTCGTTAAATGTAACTCTCATCCAGTTAAGAAACACATGTGTTTCAGCAGGTCTCTCATTTTTGATCATTTCACTCACGATGTCAATTTCTTTTAAAAGCTTTTCGGGTATACTGTTTTCCACATAGAACAGTGCAGAAACCACATTATGTATTTTTTTCAGTGTCTCCTTAGAAAAATCATTTTCTGCGATCTTGTAATACTTAAATGATGGTTCCTTTCTGATGATGGCACTCAACTAAACAGGTAATCATAAGTTTAATCCAACCAAAAAGCCCTCAAACCATCCGCCGAAGGCGGATACCTCACAAGGTCGACTGTTCGAGACGACTTCCACGAAGTGGAGGAGTCGAGTTTCGACCGA
>CAZVRB010000044.1:27123-29661 GCA_964629365.1 uncultured Leptospiraceae bacterium | reverse complement strand
TTAATTTTGACTTATTAACGGGATTATGCTTAACAATAATTTCTCACGGAGTCACGGAGCACACGGTGAAAATAGTTAATAGTGATTGGTGAATAGTGAATGGTGAATATTTTACATAATGCAGCATTCTCAGTTTGCAAAACCTATACCATGAACCAAACTCAACAACTACCGTCTACTATACTGAAAAAAGATGAAACTAACCTGTATTGAACAATTCTCTGTGCGCTCCGTGACTCAGTGAGATACCCCGTTAAGTTATATGACAGTTTTTCCCAACATCCCGGAATCATCCATATATTTTAAAAAAGTAACTTGCGCATTACCTCATAGTATATATACTACCTGGAGTTTTTTACCACCATTTTGGAGGATCCATGCAAGTCCCACGTATTCTCGTAGTTGAGGATGAGGCGTTAATAGCGCTGGATACCCAAAAAACCCTGGAAAACCTGGGGTACGATGTAATTGCCATCGCCTATTCCGGTGAAGAGGCTATCAGGCTGGCAGAAGAAACCCGTCCTGATATAATGCTCATGGACATTATTCTTAAGGATGAAATGAGCGGCATTGAGACTGTTCGGATCATACATGAGAAACAGGATATCCCCGTTATCTACATGACCGCCAACGCGGACATCGCTACGATTAATGAGGCACGGGAAACCGGCCCATACGGGTACCTGAACAAACCCTTCGGCGACCGCGACCTGTATTCGGCAATTGACACCGCCCTCTACAAGCATCAGATGGAGTCACGTCTTCAGCAAAGCCAGCAGCAATTGCTGCACATGATGGAAGCGGCACCCGCGGCAATTATAGTATATGATACCCGTGGTATCAGCTATGTCAACCATGAATGTGAAAAGATACTTGGCCTGGAAAGGGGTTCTATTACCGGCAAAAACCTGTGGGATTTTATTCATCCAGAACATCGTGACCTTGTGAAATCCAGGGTAGAGTCCGCCCTGGATCACGAGGAAGATATCCCGGTTGAATACGATGCTCGAATTATCAGCAAAACCAGTGAAGAATACTGGATGCATTTTAAGACAACATATACCACGTATAATGGTAGGGATTCGGTGCTGGTTCATGGACTGGATATATCCCTGCAGAAGAGTATCGAGGCACTACTGCTGAAAAAAACTGAAGAACTTGAGGCCACCAACGAGGAGATGCAGTCTACTATTGAAGAGATGGAAGCAGTCAACGAGGAATTCGAGGCAACCAACGAAGAGTTGACCGCCACCAACCAGGAGCTTCACGAAAGCCAGCAGCGTTACAGCAGCCTGTTCAGATACAGCAAAACCCCCATGTTGATCATTGATCCTGTTGATGGTTCCATAATAGATACCAACGAGGCCGCATCCATATTCTATGGCTATGATAGGGATATACTTCTGAAAATGAACATCAACCAGATAAACCTGCTTTCTGAAGATGAAGTGCGTCATGAAATGGAAATGGCTTCTTCTGAAAGTCGAAGTTATTTCTTATTCAAACACCAACTTTCCGACGGCAGCATTCGTGACGTTGAAGTTTACACGGGACCTATTCTATTGGAAGGAAAAGAATACCTTTACTCGATAATTCATGATATTACAGAAAAAAAACTCCTTGAAGAAAACTACAAGTTCCATTCCATGCTCTTGAACCAGATACAAGACCTGGTAACAGCCACCGACATTGATGGGAACATCACCTTCGTGAACGATGCTGAATGCAGAATGCTGCAGAAATCACGGGAAGAACTTATAGGAAAGCCTGTAAGCCAGTATGGTGATGATGCGACTATGGGTGCAACACAGGATGAAATATACCAGGCTGTCACAAAAGAAGGGGCATGGCGTGGTGAAGTTGCAAATTATGATGCGAATGGAAACCGGGTCATACTGGACAGCAGGGTATGGAAAATAATAAATGAAGAAGGTGATGAAATAGGCCTCTGTGGTATTGCCACGGATATAACAGAAAAGAAAAAAATGGAGGAATCCCTTAAAGAAAGTGAAGAACGCTTTAGGGCCATCTTTAACATGATGAACGCCGGTATTGCCATTTCTGATACGAAAGGCAACTGGATAGATATAAACGACAGGGCATGTGCACTCCTGGGATACAGCCGCGAAGAGCTGTCACAAATGTCCAACATGGATATTACACATCCCGATGACACCGATATAACAAAAGATTACATGGCAGAATTAATCTCAGGCAAGCGTCATTCCTTCCAGGTTGAAAAACGCTACATCAGTAAACAGGGAGATATAATATGGGTCGACCTGTATATAAAGGCACTCAGGGATGATGAAAGCAACCTGAGAGGGTTAATGGGTGTTACAATTGATATTACAGACCGCAAGAAAGCTGAACAACAGATTTTACAGGCATTACGTGAAAAAGAGACACTGCTGCAGGAGATACATCATCGGGTTAAAAACAACTTCCAGGTGATTACCAGCCTGCTCAATTTCCAGTCCAGGTCCATTAAAGATCCCCAGATGAAGACCAAGGTTGACGAGATACAGCAGCGAATTC
>CAZVRB010000044.1:0-27023 GCA_964629365.1 uncultured Leptospiraceae bacterium | reverse complement strand
TCCATTAAAGATCCCCAGATGAAGACCAAGGTTGACGAGATACAGCAGCGAATTCGGGCAATGGCTCTTATTCATGAAAAGCTTTACCAGTCAGGTAATTTCACCAGTATCGATTTCAAACAGTATGCCAGTATCATCGTTACTGAACTGAACTATGCCTACTCAAGGCAAATGGATGAAAGCCTGAAAACGATGATAATTAACATTGAAGATATTACCCTGAACATTGAAAAAGCCATTCCCTGCGGTCTTATCATTAACGAATTGGTTTCCAACTCGTTAAAACACGCATTTCCTGATGATTCCATCGAAGATCCGCGTATCACAATTGAAATGGAAGAAAGTGAGGACAGGGTTCACCTGCGCGTCAGCGATAACGGTGTGGGACTTCCCCCTGGTATTGATCCGGAAAAGACACAGTCAATGGGCATGTCCCTCGTCCCCCTGCTTATTAATCAGTTGAATGGCACCATGGAGGTTGACACCTCGGAAGGTACAACGTATAATATAACCTTTGAAAAATGAAAACACGTAAATTTACATTAATCATATTTTCTGCTGTTGCTATACTTTCAGTTTCAATCCTGATGGTACAACAGCACATTCAGACACCCTTGAATGGAGATACAAAAGATATGTCCATACAACTTCCACATCCTTCAACAAAAAGCGGCACAAGCGTTGAAGAGGCTCTCACCTCAAGACGTTCTACTCGTTCGTATAATGACCGCCCATTGACTCTCGATACTGTTTCCCAGCTTATGTGGTCTGCCCAGGGTATCACCGGTGATAATTATTTCCGAACCGCTCCCTCACCAGGTGCACTGTATCCACTGGAAGTGTACATTGTTGTAAAGCATGTAACATCCCTTGAGGCAGGTGTGTATGTGTATGAACCTGTTTCCCATTCACTAAGACTTACAGCCCGGGGAAATGTGACTGACCAGCTTGCCTCTGCCGCCCTTGGCCAGTCTGCCGTGTCCAGGGCCCCCGCTGTTATCGTTATAGCCGCTGAATATGAACGGGTAACAGGTAAATACAAAAATCGGGGTATACGGTACACACACATGGAGGCAGGACACGTCTCCCAGAATATTTACCTGCAGTGCGAATCACTGGATCTTGGGACTGTCGCCATAGGTGCCTTCGATGATGAGAAAGTTGCCAATATACTGAAGATGAAAAAAAGCCATGCACCGCTGTATATAATGCCTATCGGGCATCCCTGATATTCTCGACCCCCTTTTTACCTAATACAGGGGTAAAACAACCAATGCCACATTGCTGTCGGCTAAAAATAATTGCAATAATCGCGGCTATCCTCTAGTGTAGCTTTTACTCTTTATTAAGGATCTATACTCTATGAAAATACTTGAAGGCGGGTTGGGCAACGTTCCCGGTTTTACATTCTCAGCCATTGAATGCGGCATACGATATCAGAACAGGCTGGACATGGCCCTTCTCTTCTCTGCAGAACCCTGTCATGCCTGTGGCGTATTTACACAAAATAAACTTTGCGCGGCGCCGGTGCGTCTATGCAGGGAGCGCATAAACAATCCCATTCAGGGTATACTCATTAATGCAACAAACGCAAACGCCTGCACCGGGGAAGAGGGGTATAAAAACGCCCTGCAGTTAACCGCAAATGCTGCCGCCTCACTGAAGGTTCCTGAAGAATCCATTCTCATGGCATCAACTGGAATAATCGGTGTTCAGCTTCCCGTAAGCAAAATGGCTGACAGTATTCCCTCACTTGCCAGTGGCCTGTCAGCTGACAGTGGGCATGATCTTTCACGTGCCATTATGACAACCGATACACATCCCAAGGAATACGCCGTGTCCTTTGAAAGCAGCGCAGGAACATTTACCATAGGGGGAACCGTTAAAGGATCAGGGATGATAGCCCCCAACATGGCCACCCTGCTTGCCTTTATAATTACAGATTTCCCCATCGAACGAAAGAAACTTGATGACGTATTCCGAGCATGTATCAACAGCACGTTGAATGCCATTACCATAGACGGAGACACCTCCACTAATGATACCGCTATCATTCTGGCACCCGTAAAGAAAACTCCCGTTACGGAAGAATCCGATATTGAGCATTTTTCACAGGCTCTTTTGCAATTACTGGAAGCATTATCTGTAATGCTGGTACGTGATGGTGAGGGCACCACCAAGTGCGTTACCGTACGCGTAGTGGGCGCGCTATCCGTTGAAGATGCGAAAAAAGCATCCAGGAATATAGCCGAATCACTTCTTGTAAAAACCGCGTTGTTCGGAGAAGATCCAAACTGGGGACGGGTGGCATGTGCCGCCGGTTATTCAGGCGCTGAGATGCACGAAGATAAACTAACCATAGATATTGAAAATATTCCACTCCTGGAAAATGGAGTACCGGTTGAATATTCTGATAAGGACATACGGGAGATTCTTTCCAGAAAATCATTTGTTATTACAGTTAACCTGGGCCTTGGGGAACACAGCTTTTCTTTTCTTACCTCGGACCTGAGTTATGACTATGTAAAAATTAATGCTGAATACTCAACTTAACAGCATATTCGTTACGATAATAAATTGTTACCAGGTATATTACCAATAATTGACATTATTATTGACTTGTCACTTATTACGGGTATACTGGAGTCTCTTGATTATTATTAAAGCAAACGGTACAACCTGATGAATAAATGTATACTGCTGTGTATCATCGGCCTCACCATGTTCTGCTCACCTCTGCTGGGCCAGGAACCGTTCACCCAAAAAGTTGTGGTATATTATTTTAACGATGAGTCAAAGAATGATGATTACAGGTATTACTCATACATTATACCTGATTCCATAGCAATAGAACTTAAAAAACATGAAAACTTCGAAGTTCAAACCCTTCCCGTTACCATGGAATACATTGATAATTACAAGACACCCGCACTGGTAAGTGACGATATCAGTTTACTCACCCGAAGAGGGAAGAAACTGAATGCCGATTATATTGTAATTGGTTCATACGTGGTGGAAAACCTCGAGATATCCATACGATCTCAGATTTTCAACGTTAATACAGGACAGATTGTGGACGTACGATCCACCAAAGAAAAGCTGGGAGCATTACTGTTTGTCATAATCGACAATATAAGCAACGAGATCAATACAAAACTGCAGGAACAATACGCCGAAGAAAAAAGTAAAATCGCGGTGTCCCCCTTTATTGGAACTCACGAGGCGATGCGGGGAATTGAGTTTGGGATAAGTTACGGGAAAGCCTACCCCATGGGGGTATGGAAAGATACATACAATGAAACGGAAATAGTGGACGCGTTTGCCGGTTATAATTTCAGCAATGCCGGGAAGTATACTTCATTTGTAAAGAATTTTGCGTGTTATCTTCACTTTGAATTTCTATCATTTGATAACGAATACCTGGATGAAACAGTAAGATCCAATATGAACGTGTATATTCCATCCCTGAGTGTTGGATACGTGTATGATCTTTCAGACAGGTTTTCCATGATTGGAGAATTTGCCGGTGGTGTGGCGATTTCACAGGTGATTATACCTGTTGGCACTGATGATGGTCCGGTCGGCCCTGACTACCGGGAAAACTCTCTTGACCCATACGCTTCACTATCTGTGAGAGGGGCCATCGAATTTAATCCCATAACACTCACCGGTGGTGTTGCCTTCAAGCGAATTCAGTACAAGGACGAAGCCCTCAACATGGCAACTCTTCTTTTCGGTATAATCTATAGTATTTGATTACAGCCTGGCTGCATACACCTGTAATTTTCTCATAAAACTGAACAGGGGTTCTCACGGAGACACGGAGGCACGGTGGATTGAGTTGTTAATTTCTGTTCCGGCAGGTAATATATCTGTTCAACCTGTTCGGGTTTTTCAGTCAGGGGATATATATGTCTTTTTGGTTTATGGCCCCCTGTCATTCCTGCGCAGGCCGGATTCTCTCCTGTACACCACTGGTTCATGAGATTCCGGCACTTCGGCCGGAATGACAGCGATAGCATATGTATATATGAAGCAACATTACAGCCTGTGATAACTATATTTTAAACTAAACTCAACAACAACCAATTATTTGAATAAGAAACGAAACTAACATGTATTGACTATCTCACCGTGCCTCCGTGTCTCCGTGAGAACCCCTGTTCAACATCATGTTTTCAGTGATCATTTCAGTAAACCAGGTTGTCGCCAAAAAAATAATTTTATTGACATTATTTATAAATAGTTTCAGCGTATAATTTACTGATAAATCGGGCAGCCCCCGATTTTAATTTTTTTAATAATACTGTTACACGGGCATTGATGACATGAGCAACTCAAAGAAGCTTGAAAAGATTGTACAAATGGACAAAGAATACCTCTATCAGAATTACGGGGACAGGCTGCCCGTATGTTTCACGCGGGGTAAGGGATCTGAATTATTCGATCAGGACAACAACCGTTACGTTGATTTCTTTTCAGGAATAGCAGTAAACGCGCTGGGACACGGCCACCCTGCCCTTACTGCCGCCCTGAAAGAACAGGTTGATACCCTGATACATACGTCCAACTGGTTTCACAACCGTGAACAGGTTGAGGCCGCTAAGCTCATATCTGAAACCGCCTTCAAGGGAAAAACACTGTTCGCGAACAGCGGCACAGAGGCCAACGAGGCGGCCATCAAGCTGGCACGTAAACATGGTCTTTCAATTTCAAAGAAAAAATATCGCGTAATTACCTTTGAAAATTCTTTTCACGGACGAACCTTCGGCAGCATGAGTGCTACAGCCCAGAAGAAGATAAGAACCGGGTTTGGCCCTGTCGTTCCCGGTTTCACCTATCTTCCTTATAATGACATCAAAGCGCTTGAAAATGAGATTGTCAATAATCATGAGAATATATGCGCCATAATGCTTGAGCTCATACAGGGAGAAGGTGGAATTATCGTTGCTTCTCAAAAATTTGTGAAAAAGATCAAGGCCCTTGCGAAAAAATATGATATCCTGGTAATAATTGACGAGGTACAGACAGGCATCGCCAGAACCGGAACGATGTACGCCTTCCAGCATTATCCCATAATCCCGGACATTCTCACCCTGGCCAAGGGTCTGGGAAGCGGCGTTCCAGTTGGCGTATTGCATACGAAGAACACGCTGGTATCTGTGTTGCCCGGCGGAGCCCATGGCACCACTTTCGGCGGCAACCACCTGGCATGTACAGCCGTATCCACTACCCTTAAAGAATTGAGTAAAAAATCGGTACAGAACAATATTTCAAAATCCTCACAGTATATCTACGATTACCTGAACAGGATGAAAAACACATATGGATATATTAGAGAGATCAGGGGGATGGGTTTACACATTGGTATTGAACTTGATAGACCGGGATTGCCCATTGTTAAGAAAGCCCTGTCAAGAGGTCTTGTGATAAACTGTACCGCGCAGAATGTACTTCGAATCATGCCGCCGCTAACCATACCAATGTCGATAGTGAAAGAAGGCATGAAATTGTTTGAAGACATCATCAAAGAAGAAGGATTATCACAGTGAAAATACCAGCCATAAACTCGAAAGATTTTTTATGTATTACTGATCTCAGTAAAAATGAACTCATGGCCCTGTTTGATTTCACTATGAAGCTGAAAAAAGAAAACAAACAGGGAAAAACACACGGCTTTCTGAAAGGGAAGACCCTGGCCATGATATTTGAAAAAAGCTCCACCCGAACCAGGGTCTCTTTTGAAGCAGGTGTTTTTCAGCTGGGAGGACACGCGTTATTTCTATCCAAAGACGATATTCAGATTGGCAGGGGAGAAACAATTGCTGACACGGCACGTGTACTTTCCCGGTACGTTGATGCCATCATGTTGCGTACCTTTTCCCATGACAAGGCTGTTCAGCTGGCCCAAAACGCTGACATACCGGTGATAAACGGGTTATCTGATTCGTATCATCCATGCCAGGCACTTGCTGATTTCTTTACTATCCTTGAAGATAACGGCACATTCAAAAAAGTCAAGCTGGCATATGTTGGTGACGGCAACAACGTGGCACACTCCCTTATGCTTGGTTCAGCACTTCTGGGTATTGATTTTTCCATAGCATGCCCCAGGGGATATTCACCTGATAAAAAGATAATCGAACACGCTTTTCAGCTTTCTTCAAAATCCGGTTCGAAGATGATTATTACAACCGACGTCAAAATGGCTGTTGAAAACGCCAATTACCTGTATACCGATGTCTGGACCAGCATGGGAAGAGAGAAAGAAGCCGCTAAACGACGAAAAGCGTTTGCAAAATATAAAGTTGATGACAACCTTGTAAAGAAATGCGCTGATAACTGCAGAATATTGCACTGTCTTCCCGCTCATCGGGGAGAAGAGATCGAAGCCAGCGTGATGGAATCAGGTAGATCCATCATATTCGACCAGGCTGAAAACAGGCTGCACGCGCAGAAAGCAATACTTTGTTCGTTACTAAAATAAGCGAAACTGATTCACCACAGAGTCACATAGATACAGATGGAAATATGGCTGCCTGGTTGCATATCATGTTACCCAAAGGGTTTAACAGCTAACTATAATGCTATATTATACCATAAAGACAGACATAAAAAATTCTTTCTCTGCTTTTCTCTGTTTCTCTGAGCCTCTGTGGTAATACGTAAACGAAAAGGAGCTGAAACTTATGAGCGTAAAGAAAGTTGTTCTGGCTTATTCCGGGGGACTGGATACTTCGGTTATTGTTAAATGGCTCATTGATACCTATGGCTGTGAAGTTATATGCTACGCGGCAGATGTGGGACAGGAAGAAGAGCTGGACGGACTTGAAGAAAAGGCAATCAATACCGGTGCCAGCAAATGTTATATCGAAGATCTGAAAGAAGAATTCGTTACTGATTATATATATCCCGCCATAAAGGCCAATGCCATTTACGAAGACCGTTACCTTCTGGGCACCAGCCTTGCCCGGCCAATTATCGCCAAAAGGCAGATTGAGATCGCCCAGAAAGAAGGTGCCGACGCGGTATGTCATGGTGCCACAGGCAAGGGAAACGACCAGGTTCGTTTTGAACTGGCCTTCAAGGCACTTGCACCTGAAATATCAATCATCGCGCCCTGGAGAATCTGGGACCTTAATTCACGTTCCCTTCTTTTTGATTATGCCAGTAAGCATAATATCCCATTGCCCATAACGAAAGACAAGCCTTACAGCATGGACAGAAACCTTCTGCATATATCATATGAAGGTGGTGTACTGGAAGACCCCTTCAAAGAACCTGATGAGGATATGTTTATACTCACCTCTTCTCCCGAGAAGGCCCCTGATAAGGCACAGTATATTGATATTGATTTCAAGGAAGGCATTCCTGTTGCCCTTGACAGCAAGGCATACGGCCCTGTAGAATTGATGCAGAAGCTCAACAAGATGGCCGGTGCTCACGGCGTCGGACGTATTGACATAGTAGAGAACAGGCTGGTGGGAATAAAGTCACGGGGGGTATACGAAACCCCTGCTGGCACAGTTCTTCTAATGGCACACAGGGATCTCGAATCAATAACCCTCGACAGGGACACACAGCATTTAAAGGATAAGCTGTCCATTGAGTATGCCATACTGGCCTATAATGGCCAGTGGTTCGCTAAACGACGTGAAGCACTTGATGCTTTCATGAACGAAACCCAGAAAAACGTGACCGGAACAGTCAGGTTGAAGTTATACAAGGGCAGCTGTGCAGTGGTGGGGAGAACCTCACCGGTTACATTATACGAGCCGGATATAGCAACCTTTGATGAAAGTGAATTGTACGATCAGAAGGACGCCACTGGCTTTATAAATGTGTTCGGACTGCCGGGAAAAATTGAAACTCTATTAAAGAATAAGAGGAGATAGTATCTCCCGGGGAATATAACATGTCATCATTAATCCAGCAACTTGAACAAAACTATGTCGAACGATCCACGAACAAGTCCATGTTCAGGGATACATGGAACAAATTGTGTGCTGAATTTCCCCCTGTTGCCGAGTTTGATTATAACAGCAACATCTTCCCTTCAACCCGGCTTGCAAAAGAAGCCGGGGATATGGGCCTTGCCATCCTGTGGATTGTACAGTTTTCCCTTTTCAGGTGCATTATTAAAGATACCCTGGGCTTGATGGACCAGGATCATCCACTTTTCTCCAGTATTGGCTCACTGGAAGGTGCCACCATTGGGGCGATGGCACATACAGAACCCCGTGATAATCGTCTTATCATTAAACGTGACGAATCCTCGGTGGAATTAAATGGCACAAAAAGATACATATCCGGCGGACTGGATGCTGACATATTACTGCTAACCGGCCGCTACCCCGGAGACGAACAGTACACTAAAATGATATTCATGCCTGCAGAGTCACTTCCTGAAGGTTCACTGCTTTCGCAGAACCTGGATATACTCAACACGATTTCCCATGGAACACTGACCCTGAACGAATTTCAATGCAAGAGGGAATATCTTTTTCCTGTTAAGGGCAAGGCACTGCGAAAAATACTTAAAAGATGGAGTATGATCGAGAGAACATTGATCGTTGAAGCGTATATTGGATTCATGCACTATATTGCATCTGCCTGTTCACAATCAGAAGAGGTTTGCGGACAGATGGACGATCTTCGTGAACTGATTGATTTTCATCAATCCTTCAGCCGCCAGCAGATGCAAAATGCCTGGAATGGTGAATTCGTTGAAACCGGCGGCGACATGGCAAAAATTCTGGGGATAACCCAGACACTTGTTCATTATATTTCACATAACAGCCAGGCTTTACCCCCGGAAGTGTTGGCAAGGGCCAGGGACCTGCAGCTTTTCAACAAGCTAAGGGTTTGATCTTTTATCACTCTTTCCCGGACTCCCGGAAATGATCGTTGAAGGCATGATACTGAACGGGGATTCTCGCGGAGACACGGAGGCACGGGGGATCGAGTTGTTAATTTCTATTCCGCCAGGTAATATATCCGTTCAATCTATTTGGGTTTTTCAGTCAGGGGATATATATGGCTTCTGATTTGAGTTGATTTACTTCTTAGCCTGTGTAAAAACATATCTAATAATAAACTCAACAACAACCAATTATTTGAATAAGAAACGAAACCAAAATGTATTGACCATCGCACTGTGCCTCCGTGTCTCCGTGAGAACCCCGTTCAGTTTTACACAGGCAAAGCTCAATAATCCACTTTTTCAGTAATTTTCTTGCCGAACATGTTTTATTATTATTAATGACTACCATATGCTATAATTAATTATATAAGTAAGACAGAGGGTTATTGTAATGTTTGATAATGTGCAGCATGTGATTGATCAACTTGAAAAGCATAAGTATATCTGTTCCAGGGATATTGCCACAACCATATACCTTGCCATGAAGATGCAGAAACCTGTTTTGGTAGAAGGACCTGCAGGTGTAGGGAAAACCGATCTTGGAAAATGTATAGCACTGGCTCTTAACATGGAACTGATACGGCTTCAATGCTACGAAGGACTTGACGAGGCCAAGGCATTGTATGAATGGGAATACGCCAAGCAGCTCTTGTATACCCAGATACTGAAGGACAAGTTGAGCCAGATGCTTGGCAACGAGGAGACCCTTACCGACGCGATAAACAAGCTTTCAGAGGAAGAAGACGTATTCTTCTCTGATAAGTTTCTTATCCCGAGGCCAATTCTAAAGGCCGTGGCCAGTCCTTCACCGGCGGTACTTCTGATTGACGAGATAGACAAATCAGATTCAGAGTTTGAAGCCTTCCTTCTTGAAGTATTATCTGACTACCAGATTACCATACCTGAAATCGGCACCATCGTGGCAAAGCATAAACCATTCGTTCTTCTGACATCAAATAACGCCAGGGAGATGTCGGACGCGTTGAAAAGAAGGTGTCTTCACCTGTACATAGATTTTCCTTCAAAAGAACTTGAAGAGAAAATAATACAGATCAAGGTACCCGAATGCGGATCTTACCTGACCAGTGAACTGATTGATACGGTACATAGAATTCGCCAGCTGCCATTGAAAAAGGAACCCAGCATAAGCGAAACCCTGGACTGGGCAAAGGCTCTTTCACTGCTTGGGTGCGAAGTGTTGAAAAAGGAATCAGCCATTGATACGCTGAACTTCATATTGAAATACGAAAAGGACATCGAACTGGTTAAGAAAAAATCTGATGATATATTTATTCATTAGAACAGCATATGAAACATGAAAATGACATACAGCATCGCGTTAAAAAAAAGTTTTTCGACTTTACTGCCATCCTGAAAGACGCGGGTGTAGAGCTATCCACGGTTGAAGTAATGGATATGTTCGAAGCACTCCAGTATGTAGAGTTCAACGATAAAAATGCCTTCAAGCAGGCCCTGTCGTCTACACTCATAAAGGATTATACTGATCTTCCTGTTTTTGAACGATGTTTTGAACGGTTTTTCGAAAAAAAGACCGGTGATTCAGATGCTTTCCTGGACACCCTGATCGAGAGATCCATTGATCAGCTAAAATCACATGATGATCAAAAGATTACTGATGAACAGATGATTATGCTGCAGGAACAGGTTGAGAAATTTCTTGATGACCAGCCTTCCGAATCACTGTTTGAAAAAACACCTGAACAACTGCTAAGCCTTTTCCTTGAAAGCCTGGAAGAGTCTCCCGAATCAGGGGGCGGCGGACTTGGATTCATGCTGTTCAGTTCACGTGGTCACACGTCCTCCCCCGGTATTTCAGAAGAAGACAGCGATGAAACCGGTGATGACGCCACCCTGGATGACGATCTCTACCAGATGATGCTTGAAATGCTCAAGAACCGCAGAAATGAGAAAACCATCGGTACAGAACAAAAGAAACATGATGAATACCTGTTGAATAAGTTCATATACCAGCTGACCCCCGAAGAAATAAAAGAGATGCGTGAACTCATAATGAGATTCGGCCAAAAAATGAAAAACCGGATATCACTGAGAAAGAAAAAAATTAAACATGGCAGCCTGGATGTGAAGAGGACATTCAGATCCAACATGCAATATGGCAGTATACCCTTCAGGCTTTATTACAGGGACAAAAGGATTGACCGGCCGCAACTAATCGTTCTGTGTGATATTTCCAGTTCCGTTAACCAGTATTCCCGGTTCATGCTGTTGCTCACCTACACACTGCAAAGTCTTTTTTCCAAGGTACGAACATTTGCCTTCATCAGCAACATGGTTGAGATTACCGAACTCTTCAGGGAAATGGATCCTGAACGGGCATTAAGTTCAATATTCTCTGATACAGATTTTACATATGGTTGGGGCAGCAATTATGGCAACAGTTTCAACCAGTTCATGGAAAATTACAGCGACTCGCTATCCCATAAATCAACAGTACTTGTTATTGGTGATGCCAGGAATAACAACCAGGATCCCGGCATGAAGTCGTTCCTTCGTATAAAAGAACGATCCCGTAACCTGTTCTGGCTTAATCCCGATAAACGGCATCTATGGGACTGGAGTGACAGTATCGCCACCGTGTATGAACCTCACTGTACCGAGATGCGGGAAGTTAATAATGTAATTGATCTGGCCGATTTCATTGACAAACTGTTTGTAGAAAAATAAACCGGGATATATCCATACTGATGAATTATCGAAGAAGATTCAAGCGGTTTCGCCTGAAAGCAATACGTGAAATTGTCAGTAACAGTCTGCGCATTAAACTTGTAATGAGCCTCATAACAGTGGTACTCGTTGTCGGCATCTCATCAACGATCATCGGTATCAAGATAATAAATGACAACGTGATCGGGCAGGCCTACGAATCAGTACGCAGTGACCTGAATGCCGCCCAGTTTATTTATGACAAGCAAATTGACGAGATCAAGATCTACATCGAACATGTTGCATCCCTGCCGTATATGCAACGAGCCATTACCAGCAGGAATACATCACTTCTGCTCAATAAACTGCAGGAAGTCAAAAAAGAGGCTGGCATTGACATATTGAATATTATTCTGCCGGATGGCAGAATGCTGGTTCGGTCAAACAATCCATCCTCCACCTCCCCCATTAATGATGATGTTCTTTTGAAAAAAACTCTCGATACAGGCAACGGGTATTCCGGGACAGGAATTATATCAGCAAAGACCCTGCATGAAGAAGGGAGTGATCTTGCACAACAGGCAAAAATTGAACTTGTACCAACAAGCAAGGCACGTCCTCTTGACAGCACCATGTTACGCCGGGGGCTTGCGCTAAAGGCCTCTGCCCCTGTATATATCAATGGCAGAATTGTCGGGGTACTCTACGGCGCAAAACTTCTTAACCGTAATTATTATATTCCTGACAACATCAAAAACCTGATATTCAACAAGCAGAAGATCGATGGTGTTGAGTATGGAACAGCAACAATCTTTCTTGATAACATTCGCGTATCCACCAATGTAACCTTAAAAAACGGGGAAAGGGCAATAGGTACATGTGTATCAGAAGAAGTATACAGGAAAGTTGTTGTACAAAAGAAAATATGGCTTGATAAGGCATTCGTTGTTAACAACTGGTATATATCCGCGTATAAACCAATTTTTAATGTTGCTGATAAGGTGGTGGGAATATTATATGTTGGTATATTGGAAGAAAAATTCAATATTATCAAGCGCGAGACGACCTACACCTATATGGCTCTTATTTTAAGCACCCTGCTTTTATCTATTTTTCTTGCAGCCTGGCTTATTAAGAATATTATTACTCCCATAAGCCGCCTCATGCAGGCCTCAAAAAGCGTAACAGATGGGCATTATGACAGAAAGATTCATTTCTCTTCGAAAGATGAACTTGGCCATTTATGCAATGCCTTCAACGACATGACCGACGCCATAGTTAAACGTGACCGGCAGCTTAAAGAACAAACCCAGCGTAAAACCGTTCAACTTGAAAAGATGGCCTCTCTTGGCAGGCTTGCCTCGGGGATCGCCCATGAAATAAACAATCCACTCACTGGAATATTGACATACAGTTCAATGCTGCTGGAAGATTGTGAAAATCCCGAACATCGGGATGATCTCCAGGTAATCGTTGACGAGACATTAAGATGCAGAAAAATAGTTAAGGAAGTACTGGATTTTGCCCGTGAAACACAACTTGACAGACAACCAGCGAATATCAATGAGATCATCAACTCTACCATCTCTATTCTTGAGCGACATGTTTCGTTTCAGAACATAACAATAAAAAAATACCTGGCCATAGATATACCTGATACCATGCTTGATATTAACCAGTTCAAGTCTGTCATAAACAACCTTGCGCTGAATGCTGCTGACGCTATGAAGAATGGCGGTGTTCTGACGATAATGACACGAATGGATAATGAAAACAATAGTATTGTTATTTCATTCAACGACACGGGGGAAGGAATCCCTGAAGACAAGCTGAACGAGATATTTGATCCTTTCTTTACAACAAAGGAAACAGGCAAAGGTACAGGTCTTGGTCTTGCCGTCACGTATGGTGTTGTAGATCGTCATAATGGTAAAATTTCAGTTGAAAGCAAATCCGGAGAAGGAAGCACATTTACAATAGTGCTCCCAGTTGAAGATTAAGTCCGGTTAAGGTTTTAGTATACTTAAGTACATAACACTTGACACCAGCATATTTTAATTTATACAATATACACATTACATATTTTTGATAAGCAGGGGTATAAGAAGGTACATATGCAACAAGCTGTGAAATTGCTGATAATTGACGATGAAGACATTGTTCTTAAAAGTTGTAAGAAAATATTATCAAAAAGGGATGATCTAAATATTGATACAGCATCTTCCGGCCAGGAAGGTCTCGATAGAACTGATAATGATGATTATGATATTGTTATTACTGATCTTAAGATGCCTGGTATCAGTGGTATGGAAGTGTTGAAAACACTGAAAGAAAAAAAACCGGGCATTACCGTTATCATCTTTACAGGTTTTGCCACGGTGGAAACCGCCAGGGAAGCGCTTACTAATGGGGCATTTGACTATATCCCAAAACCCTTTACCCCGGAAGAATTAAGGGATATCGTGGATAACGCTATTACCTCCAGGGAATCCGAATCTGATACCCAAATGCTTGACTTGATGGCAATAGTTTCTCATGAACTGAAAAGTCCTGTTTCGGTAGTACATACAACAGCTGAAACACTTTACAAGGGATATTTCGGTAATCTTGACCCTCAACAGCAAAAAACAATTCAAACTATACTCAGAAACTGTGAATACCTGGAAGATATAATAAGAAATTATATAGATCTATCTAAAATGGAGCTGGATGACTTAAAGTCTTTTCAGAAACGAATAAACCTTGTAACCGATGTAATACAACCCATCATCGAGATTCCGGAACACGTAAATAATAATAAAAACATATCAGTAGAAACTGATTTTGAAGTGCAACCAGAAGTATATGGGGACAAGAATCTTCTGAAAATTGTAGTCACCAATTATCTGAACAACGCCATAAAATACGGCCGCCCCGATACCAGCGTTTCCATTCGCCTTTACCAGGAAAATGATGCATATATTTTTTCAGTATATAATGAGGGTGTTGGGATCCCTGAAGACAACATGAATAAACTTTTCAACAAATTTTCAAGATTAAAGCAAAAAGGAACAGAGGGCATCAAGGGGTCAGGACTTGGCCTGTACATTTGCAGAAAGATCATTGAAAAACATAAAGGTAATGTTTGGGCAGAATCAAAGCATGGTGAATGTGTAACTTTTTATTTCTCATTACCACGCATTGATCAATAATCAATGATACGCATACATTTTTTTGCAAAATATTGTTGATTTTTTTTCAGTGAACTGTATTTCTATCTAAGTAAGTGAAAAGCATGCGGTTTATCTGTTATAGTGATGTAATAATTCATACATCACTTTTGTTTTAATTATTATAAAATAGAACTAATATTTATTTAATTTCTTGAAATTTAAAGTATTTTATTGACACAATGCATAATTAGATATTTTATAATAATTATAAACAGCAAAATATGGATTAATCTGCAATAATCAATTTTCATCATTGTTGTGTATTCTTAGCACTTACCATCTGTTGTAATTTTTTGGAGGCCTTAATGGATATTGAATTCAGAGATCATGGTGAACATAAAATCGTTGAAGTGAGTGGAGAAGTCGATCTCTATAATGTAAGTGAATTGAAGAAAGCTCTTTTTAGCGTGACTGATGGCAGCAGTCCCAGTGTTATCGTTGATATGAGAAATGTAAACTACATGGACTCTTCGGGTATTGGGGCACTGGTAGCGGGTCAAAAAAAGATGAAAGCACATAGCGGCAAATTTGCTCTTATGAATATTCATGAAGATGTATTGAATATACTCAAACTGGCAACGCTGGATAAATTTTTTACAATATATGAAACCGACGAGGACTTGATTTAATTTTACGCGGATCTTTTCAAGACAAGTAATGTCATATCATCATGGGGGGGGACATCTCCCCTGAAATCCTCAACATCATCAACTATTATTTCTACAAGTTCATTTGCATCCTTATCATTATGCATCATTATTAATTTCTGCAATCTTAGCAAACCATATTCTTCTTTTTCAGCGTTACGCATTTCTGTTATTCCATCTGTATACATAACGACTACGTCACCCTGCTCCATTTTAACCCTGGCCTGGCTATATTCAACATCTTCCATGATACCAATGGGTACATTATCAAGCTTTGTCATTGTGCATCCTTTCAATGAAGCCCTGTAACAAAAAAGTGGTCCATGACCCGCGTTTGAAAATGATAATTCATGACGTGTTCGGTCATAAATCATGAAAAACAGTGTGGCAAACTTATCTATGGCAAAATCGGCACTCAGGGAATCATTTATGGCCCGCACTACCCCGCCGCATTGCACATCATCCCTGCTGACATACGAGGTAAAAACGGTTCTGATCATAACCATAACAAGTGAGGCCGGAACCCCTTTACCTGATACATCACTGATAAGTGCTCCAACCTTATTGCTGTCGATATCAATGTAATCGAAATAATCACCACCCACCCCTTTTGCCGCCCGTGTGAATCCTTTTATCTGGACACCTTCTTTGTTGTAAAAACCCATTGGATTCAGCCCTTCCTGAATTTCACGGGCAAGTTCAAGCTGTTCTTCCATGATACGGGATTCGATCTCCATCTCCCTGGCTTTTTTCAACTGGTCTGTCATGTCATTGAACTCGTTCGCAAGCAAACCCAGTTCATCAGTGGTAGTTATATCAATCTTATAGTCAAGATTACCCGTACCTATTATTGCTGCCCCTGTTGTGAGTTTTTTTAGTGGTTTAATAATTACACTGGCCAGCATAATTGATCCAATAATTGACAGGGCAAGAAACGCCAGTCCGATTAAAGAAATGGTTCTTGTCATCTTGGCAACCTGTTTCTGAATAATTATGTTGGAGAATCCAACACGAACGGTGCCTATACGCTGGTTAAAAACTATATGGAAAAGAGGTATGGAAATATCATATATTATACTTCCACCATACTGCTCGTCCGGATAAGACTGAATTAACGGTTCATCCTTTTGTGAGTATTCCATGCTTTTTTTTGTGATATCATCTTCCAATACCTGCCCGTTTAACGAGGGTTCAAAGTTCTGTATTATTTGTCCCTGTGGATCAATAACATAAGCGTATGCTATAAAATCAACTTCATTTAAATCCCTTATAGCAGCAACAAGCGGCAATTCATCCTTCTGACTGATAGATTCCCGTGCGATTGTAGCCAGGTGTTCCGTTTCACGTTGGGCAAACTGCATAATCTGATTTTTTAGCAGGGCAGCCTCTTCCTGTATGAAATAAAATGTCATTATACCTATAATAATGCTCACCAGCAATATTATTGACAGTGAAAATTTTAACCTGAGGCCAAACTTTACTTTTCTTTTTACGTCTTCTTTTTTCTCATCATCCTGACTGGTGTTTTTTTTGCCAAAAACCATTTCTTACCTGCCCAGTAATACGAGAGATTTTCTTATGTTATTTCTCGCTTTTTCATGATTAGGATCAATTGCCAGTACCTTGCGCCATTCTGTAATCGCCCTTGCGAATTCATTCTGAGAATAATAGTTTATTCCCCTGAAATAGTATTCACGAACCAATTCCTTTTGTCTTTCAGTGAGACGGGATTGTCGTGCAGTTACGCTCCCACCCTGGCGAAGCTGTGACTGTATCTTGTTAATGTTAATAAGGGCCCGTGTATTATTTGGATCTCTCGCAACAATCCAACGGAATTCTTCAAGTGCCCTTTCCAGATTCTCCTTGCCACCACGTTGATAATAATTCAGTCCCTGTCTATATCTTCTTCTAATCTCTCCCCGGCTTACTCCCTCCGGAGAGCTTCTCATCCCTCTTTTTGCCTGGTTTATCAGGGACTCAATACCAGAATAGCCAGGTGAGATTGAATAAATCAATTCAAATTTTCTCAGGGCCTCCTTGTATTTCTTATCATTTAACAATTTTTTTCCTTCATTGACCGTTTCAGACGAAAAACGTTCATACGATGCCGGGTTCAATTTCAAATCACACTTTAAAAGAAATTCAGTAGCTATCCTGTTTTGCGGGAACAATCGTAATATTTTTTCCCACCTTTTCCTGGATTCCATGTATTCCTCTTTATCATATAATCGCTTACCAGACTCAATAAGGGCCTCTACGACATCATAGTAGGGTGAATTTTCATCAACTACTTCTTCCTGCTGCTGCCTGAGGGCGTCCTGTGCTGTTTCCAGGTATCTTTTTGCCAGTTCATTATTCGGATCAAGAGAGAGTGTGGCTTCAAATGAAGCAATCGCATCCCTGTACCTGTTGTTGGATAAAGCTACAAGGCCGTTCTGAAACGCCCTGTCGATGTTTTGTAACCGCAATCGTCTCTGCTGCTCCTGGTATTGTTTTCTCAGTCGGGGAAGCGAGTCAAGCCGGGCACGGGCATCTTTGTACCCCTCAATAAGGGCAAGTGCATTTTCAAGGTTTTCCTCTGCCTGATCAAACTGGTAAGCGTTTATGCTGGATAAGCCGGCCAGGTAAAACTGTTCTGCCTGCAATCTTCGCTGCTCATAATTCCGTTTTTCATCCTGTATATCCCGTATTTTTGACAGGAATTCTTCCGCATCATCATTTTCAGGATCCAGGTTTAAAACCTGCTCAAATTCCTGCTTTGCCTCGTTATATTTTTCCTGGTTGAAAAGAGTTGTTCCCGCGGCAAGAAGTCCTTTAATCTTTTCAAACTTCAACCGGTTTTTTATGGCAAGCTCAGCCTGACGCTTTCCTTCTTTCGCGGTTTTATCGATTGGAACAAAACTCAATATTTCTTCCCATACCTGCAGGGCTTCCTGGTAGCGTTCATTATCCATATGTTCACGGGCAACCGGCAACAGCGCGAAATACTTCTTCTTTAATTCTTCTGATAGCCTTTTCTTTGCCTGTTCAAGCTTAACCTCTTTGTCCAGTTCCCGCATATCGTCTTTGAGGGCCTGTATTTCCGGGTCCTGGGGATCAATACGATAGGCTGTAAAGTAATTTGAAATCGCTATTTCCGCGTTTGAAACACCCACCTCCAGGTTATCATACAGGGTTCGCTTTGCCAGTTTCAGGTGCAGTTTTGATCTTTGGAAAGCCAGGTCTTTCCTGTGCTTTTCTTCGTACACCCTTTCAATTTTTCGTTGTATTTCTTCATTGTCAGGATCTATCTCCAATATTTTCAACCATTCAGCAATAGCCTTGCTTAACTCCCGTTGTGAGTAATACTCTTCAGCACGGGCATCAATCTGCTTGATACTCTGGGGATGGACAAGGGTAACATTACCCGCCAATACAAATAACAGGCACATCGTTACAATAGAAAAGTATCGCTTACAGTTTGCCCTGTTGTCTCTAAACCAGATCATGATATTCCACTATTGGTTAATACGAACCAGTGTCCTGTTTGACAGCATCCATCCACGTTCGGACTTATTTCCTTCGGGATATCTTATCATTTTAACCTGTCCCATAACTGACTGGTATGGTTTTCCAGTGCTTCTATTAACCGCATTTGCCATAAATTGCACATTCTTGAATTCAATCGGTGTATTGTTATGATCTTTACCCCTTTGTACGTCATCAACCGGATCAACTTCAGTGACAGTAATGTTTTCAATAAAGTATTCATCATACATCTTCTTGAAAGATCGTTCAGACTTGGGAAATGCCTCGATTCGACGATATGTTGTATAATCCAGTTTTTTTATTGCATCAGCCCATTGATTGATTACGGTGGCCGGTTCACTGAAATCTTTTTTTTCTGTACAGCCGGCGAGCATGATTACAGCAATAATGATAAATAGTACTAATATATATCTTATTTTCATTAAGAAGTTCCTTTCTTTTATAGTATACATAGCTACAGGTATGTTACATCAGTAATCTATAATAATGTAAATTATATTTTTTTATTTAGCTACAGGTTCATACAGATTATCTCGGAAAATGAACATAAAACTGCTCCATGCAGTGAAAAGCATTTAATAAAATATTTGACATTAGAAGTGGAGTATATTTAAATTGAATTGATGATTTTATAATACAACATATTAATATTTATTGACATTTATCATGAAGTTGTAACCAGCTCAGTTCAACTTTTACAGGCTTATATAAATATAAAAATACGGTAACAAGGCATGGTGGAACTAGTTAAAAATAGTATGCTTCTGCTCATACTTATCAGCAATTTTCTATTACTGATGATTACAATAATACTTCTGTACAGGTACTCAATAAAGCCATATTTGCAGAAGAAAAAGCCGCCGGAAATCCAGGACCATATATCACCTCTGTACACTATAAACTTCACGCAGTTAAGAACCATCACTGAGATCATGCCATTTCCCATGGCAATTACTGACAATAAAGGCCTTTTGCAATACGCAAACCTCGCGTTTCAAACACTCACCATGGGAAAATCAAAAGGATACAAAAATACATCCATTGAAAATATTTTCGATCAGCCAGGTGACCAAACCAGCGTAATTACATATATTCAACTAAGCATTACCGATAAAACATCTGATAATATTGAATATTCTATTTCCAGTAATGACAATACTGTTCCCGTTTTGTTATCATTTTCTCCTATCCAAATCGATAGCAGTGTATACTGCATGATTATTGCCCGTGATCTATCAGAGACCGAAAAGTACATTGAAAAGATTGCACATCTTCAAAAGCTGGCTTCTATTGGTACATTCGCTGCCGGTATCGTGCATGAATTTAATAATGTTCTGACAGGCATTAAAGGGTATTCTCAACTGGCCAGGAAAGATTATACAAATAGTGAAATGCTGGACAAGGCCTTTTCCATAATTGAATCGGAATCACAGAGGGGTGCTGAACTCTGCAAGAACATGAATTACTATTCTTCAAGTACTAAAATCAACCCTGAGCCGGTGATGCTGAACGATATAGTTGATACGGTTATTGCTTTACAGAATAATTATCTTTCCACTGAAGGAATTGAAATATCAACAAACCTCCAGGCTCTTCCCCTTGTGCTTGTAGATAAATTTCAACTGCAACAGGTATTATTAAACCTGGTTATTAACGCACGGCATGCCATTATGCCAAAAGGGGGGGGATCAATAGAAATTTCATTATCACTTGTTGATGAGGAAATTCAATTTCACATATCAGATACAGGTATAGGAATTGACAGGGATAATGTCAAAAGAATTTTCGATCCATTTTATACCAGTAAAGGTGTAATAGGTAAATCAGTATCTAATTACAAAATAAAAGGAACCGGCCTGGGCCTGGCAGTATCACGGTCAATAATACATAAACACGGTGGTTCAATAGAAGTTACAAGTATACACGGGAAGGGATCAACATTTACAATTAAATTACCTTACAAACCCGCAAAACAGGTTACTGAAACGGATATCCAGGCCCAGTTAACAGGTATACCCTCTTTTGAATCACGAAACCCACTCAAGGTACTGGTCATTGATGATGAAATGCCTATCCGTGAAATGTTATTTCGCGCCTTAACTGATATGGATATCATGGTAACACTTGCGAAAAATGCAGAAGAGGGATTAACACAGTGTAAGGCTGATAATTACGATGTTATATTTCTGGACTATGTGCTTCCCGAAATGAACGGGGATAAGCTTATTCCTGTTATAAAGGAACATTCACCCTCTTCAAAGATAATTTTTATCAGTGGCTGGGATTCTTCACCACAGAAAAAGAAAAATCTCGAATCATCTGTTCATGCCTGGATTGATAAACCTTTTAATCTTACCCAGATCCTTAACTGTTTAAACGAAATATCAACAATACCACTTACACATTGATACACACAAGTTTACACAAGATCTTCTTCACTGAACACCTGGGCAGAAAACCTCTCAATTTTTGTATCATTCCATTTCCACGCATCTGCAGGTAATCCCGCCTTATAACAGGTATTCTCAAGAAACTGGTTTTCGCTCCACCCATACTCTCTTGCCACCTGGGGTAAAAGAAGTCCTGATCTGAAGCTGTTTGATATTATCAACCCATCCCTGCCAACTTCAATTTCATCAATATCTTCAACTGGTACAATTGGTGAGAGAATGGATATTTCAATATCAATCTCATCCACTTCACCCCTTGTAAGCGGTGGGAACCTGGGATCGTTAAAACCCGCGGCCCTGCTCATCTCAACAATTGTTTCGGGAATATTCTTCATACCTCGTATATATCCAATACAACCACGTAATTTTCCATTTTTATGAATCGTCACAAATGCACCGCGTTTCTCTTTAAATATTTCATCATTGAAATCAATTTTGAAGTCAGGTTCAGGCAATTGTTCGTTATCACTGTATTCGCGTATGGTCTGTCGGGCAAGGGACAGCAGTTTTTTCTGTTGCTCTTTGTTGAGTTCAGTCACACAATCCTCCATTAAACTTATACAAAGTATCACGATTGTTGTTTACAGGGAATTTTCATTGATCGCTTAAATATTACCAGCAGCATTCTGTAAAAACCGTAATGCATGTACCTGAACATTAATGCAAATGTTCATTAATAATCATATATCATTTTACAAATGCCGCTGAAAGATAGCCTACCACCTGGTCCCTTGGACCGGCAGAATCTCCTGAATTAGCATATTTCAGCACTTTAACTTCTGAAGCTCCAAGTTGATGTGAAGCGATCATTCCCGATAATACAGGACCTTCACCACAAGCCTGTGCCTTGTCAGATTGAAGAATAGAGTAAAGAGATTTTTCATCAAATGTGGTCAATGCATCAATAAACGCTGAATCTATTGATTGTGCCTCATCATATGAGTGATAATGGGAAAGATCCGTTGATATTACTACTACCCATTTTCTCTTTTCATTTTCCAGCATTTCTGCAAGCGTTTCGCCTATGCTTCTGCATGTATCAAGATCAGTACACCCAATAATTATGGGAACTATTTTTATATCCTCACTTACAACCTGCAAAAACGGGACCTGCACTTCAAGAGAATGCTCATACTGATGAACTTCTTTTATAAAGCCGAAACCAGGCATCTTTACAAGCCGGTTTCCAACTTCATCATCAACCTGCACGTCACCGAGGGGAGTTTCATATATACCTTCTGGAATTACAGATGCCCCATCAAAACGTGCCCTGTGTGACGGAGCCAGTACAACCGCAAGCTCATATCCACTGTCTTTTAATTGTGCATATGAATACGCGGCAACCTGGCCGGAATACACATATCCCGCATGTGGTGCAATAATAGCAGTAAGATTATCAAGTTTTTCATCATTTTTAACATTCTCTATATATGTTTCGATATCACTTCTCAGTTTAACCGCATCAGACGGATAGAAAGCACCCGCTACACCCGGTGTTCTTCTCCACATAAATTCCTCCATGTTGAAAAATACTACTTTCAGAGTACAGCAATAGCAGTTAAATGTCCAGTTTTTTGTGCACGGGGTACGGCGTTATACTTTCTGTTGCAGGTACGTATCAATTTCTTCTAATATACATGTTGCAATAGATGTTTTCTCCATGAGGGGGATTTCTATACGTTTCCCGTTATCAACCAGTATGGTCAGTTGATTATTATCATTTGCAAACCCGGCGTCTTTACGTCCAACATCATTGATACATATCATGTTTAGCTTCTTGTCTTGCAGCTTTTTACGTCCATAATTTTCAACATCATTTGTTTCGGCGGCAAAACCCACCACGATTAAATCGCTAAGCTTTTCATCTGAGTCTTTTTTCTGTGCCACATTCTTCAAGATGTCGGGGGTTCGCGCAAGGGTAATGACAAGTTCATCATCTTTCTTTTTCATCTTTGTGTGTGATTTTTCTACCGGTGTGTAATCGGCTGGTGCTGCAGCCATAACCAGGATTGCGCCAGGTTCAAGTTCGTGTATAACCTGCTCAAGTAGATCACCAGTACTTTCGATTGACACTTTCCTGTATTTTTTTTCCTCTAATAACGATGGATGTACAGGCCCATGAATAAACACTACTTCACGACAGACTTTTTCTCCGGCATCAGCTATGGCAATTCCCATCTTTCCCGAAGAGGGATTGGATATAAAGCGAACGGGGTCAAGCCACTCCCTGGTAGGCCCGCCTGTTACGATCAGTTTTCTATCCTTCAATAACATCCTTTGCCATCCTGTAGATTTCATCTATAGAGGCCAGTCGTCCGCTTCCCTCGTCACCACAGGCAACCAGGCCTGATTCAGGCTCAACAAAATGTACACCACGTTTCTTAAGCCTCTCAACATTTTCCAGAACGGCAACGTGTGACCACATATTGGGGTTCATGGCCGGTGCCATCATAACAGGACATTCTACAGACAGGTAAGTAGTACTTACCAGGTCATCGGCAATACCGTTGGCGAATTTCCCGATTATATTTGCCGTTGCCGGGGCGACAAGATAAAGCACAGCATCCTGCTTTAGTTCGATGTGCCCCATCTCTTTCCACTGTGCGGCGAAAGAGGTGGTGTATACCGGGTTGCCCGTAAGGGTCTGCAGCGTTAACGGGGTCACAAGATGGGTGGCGTTTTCGGTTAGAACGCAATATACCGAATACCCGTCCTTTACGAATAATCGTGAAAGATCACACGCTTTATACGCTGATATTGACGAACTTATTCCAAGTATAATTTTTTTCATGATCGTTTAAAGAACCTCTCAATCTCATTTTTTGTAAGTGAATACGCGATGGGACGTCCATGGGGACAACGCATAACTTCCTTACCGCCGGAGACGAATTGTATAATTCGTATAATCTCGTCCTGTGAAAGATCTTCATTGGCCCTCCTGGCTGAATGACATGCCAGTGTTTCGGCAATGGACTTCCGGATATTCCCCAGTACGTCGTTTTCACTATCGAGTAAATCAAGTATATCCAGTATAATCTTTTCCTGGTTCATGTGTGCCGTATAAGATGGAACACCCCTGATAATTATAGAATTATCTGAGAAGTCTTCTATGTCAAATCCATTTTTATTTAAATATTCAAGAGATTCCATTGCGTTGTCATATATTTCGGGGGGCAATTCCATAACTTTAGGAAAGACCAGTTGCTGAATTTCAATATCATGAGCATCATCAATTATCCTGTCATACAGCATCCGTTCGTGGGCAGCATGATAATCGATAATCATGATGGACTCATTCTCTTCGAGCAGGATATACGTTCCGAATGCGATTCCAAGAACATGTACGTCATCCCCCCATTCGTTCAACGGTACATACAAGTCACGAAAATCACTGATAAAATTATTCCCCATCCTGCTTTCCATTGGAACATCATTCCACGTATTCATGAATGAGCCTTCTTCAACTTCATACCCGTGTTGTCCGCTGGATGGAGTCACTGTCCCATTAGAAAATCTTTGCTGAACATCGTGATCACCGCCCTGTTCTTCGTGTACTGCTGCTGAAGGGATTTCATGTTCTATTCTCATCTTATGTATGCGGGTATTCAGGATTTTTGATGCAAAATTCATGATCATGCGATTGATACGTTTCTGATCAGCAAACCGAACTTCCCGTTTGGAAGGGTGGACATTAATGTCAACAGATTGCGGTGAGGTGGTAATCATCAAAATGGCAGCCGGGTGCTGTCCTCTTTTAAGCATCCCTTCATATGACTTCTGTAGCAGGTATCCCAGATACTGGTGAAACACCGGCCTTCCGTTTATGTACAGGTGCTGAAGTGACCTTTGCGGACGGGAATATGAAGGCAGGGAAAGATACCCTTCAATAGCGATATCAGAATCTTCCAGTTTCTCATACACCAGGTTTTCTGTGACATATGTTCCATACACCTGTTCTATTCTCTGCTCAATACCGGGAACAGATTGAAACGAATGGACTCTTTTACCATCGATTGTAATTGTAAATGTTATTTCAGGATGCATCAGGGCCATTCTGAATATTACTTCCCGTATATATCTCAACTCGGTTGACGCTGTTTTCAGAAAGTTTTTCCTGGCGGGAGTATTGAAAAACAGGTTCTCTACTATAACGGTAGTTCCAACAGGTCCCGCATAATCCGTTATGGTAACATCACTGTCACTGGCAACCAGCCTTCCCCCTGTTGTTTCTTCAACTGACCTGCTTAAGATTGTAAGTTTTGATACCGATGAAATGCTTGATAATGCTTCACCCCTGAACCCCAGCGTGAGGATATTTCCAATATCCATATCACTTTGAATCTTGCTTGTGGCATGTTCTTCGATTGATAGGTGCAGATCATCCCTGTATATGCCACTGCCATTATCCTTCACCAGTATTCTCTTGAGACCGGCGTCATCAACTTCCACGTCAACAATGGTTGCACCCGCGTCAATGGAATTTTCCAGTAATTCCTTAATAACCGAAAATGGCCCCTCTACCACCTCTCCAGCAGCTATTTTTCTTTTAACTGACTCTGGCAAAACGTGAATTATATTCATAGTAATTTCATTGTACCATTATTATCCGGTGGAGTTTTTGCAGGGTTTAAAGTGAACCAAAAGTTTATTCTCTTTTTTTCAGTTGATCAACAAGCCCTGGCAGCGTTTCACCCGCGCTTCCCTGCAGGTATACATCTGTAATTGAGGAGGTCAGCACTGTCTGCTCAAGGTTCATCTCAATGACACTGCCCCCCCGTGATTTCACTATATGAGGAATACTGCTTGCGGGATATACTACAGCCGAGGTTCCAACAACCAGCACCGCGTCGGCAGTATTTGCCAGTTTCTGAGATTCGAGTAACGCGTCATAAGGGATAGTTTCCCCGAAAAATATTACGCTGGGTTTTAATATTTCGTTACATGATTTACATACCGGGGGTTCTGTGCCGACCACGAATTCTTCCGGTGAATATTGCGCACCACAGTAAATGCAGTGCAGGTACTCAGCGTTACCGTGAAATTCTATCACGTTTTTACTTCCCGCTCGCTGGTGAAGATTATCGATATTCTGGGTTATTATTGAATGCAACAGGCCCATATCCTCAAGTTCAGCCAGTGCCAGGTGGGCGGGATTGGGTTGTGCGCTGTTTGTCATTCCCATCAGTTCGAATATCATGTTCCATATTTTGCGTGGGTCACGCCGGAACGCGTCAATATGGGCGTATTCTGCGGGATTATACTTTTCCCACAGACCTGTTGGACTTCTAAAATCGGGTATACCGCTTTCTACGGATACCCCCGCGCCGGTTAACGCGATAGTGAGTGAGGAATCTCGTAATATTTTTGCGGCTTTCGCGTAATTATCCATAATATTCCCTGATGCAAGTATAACACTATTTCTGGGATTATTTTATATTATCGTCAAGGAAATTTCCATAACTATTTTCAAGTTATATACAGACTTTATAAATGTTACTACTCAACTATTATCAGAATATAGATCATTTTCTATATAATGAACAGATCTAGAGATGGTTCCCCCCGCCGAAGGCGGGGG
>CAZVRB010000043.1:0-29690 GCA_964629365.1 uncultured Leptospiraceae bacterium | reverse complement strand
TAGTTAAGAAATAACATCTTGCAGAATCATACCTTGATGTCCTGAAAGATGATCATGGATGTATCCTCTTCATCAGGCTGCACCCTGTATTGCACTCCATCCTTTGTGGCCACGAGGCTTCGTGCCTGGAGAAAATCCTTGTAGGGTGATTTTACACCGCATACCTTTACCAGCACCGCGTCGGCAAGCTGTGCCCCCCGCACGAATATATCATTATCCCGCTTGAACTTCTCTTCAGCAGTCTCTTCTCTTTTCAGTGAAAAGGTGGGAATAAAGATAACCTGTGCCCCCATTTCTTTCATGGTAAGAAAACTTTCGTCCTTGAACACATCGGCGCAGATCAGTACACCGAAACGTATGCCGTATGCCTCAAACACCTTGAATTCATCACCCGGGGTAATTACCCCTTCTTCGGCGAAAAAGAGGGTACGTTTACGATAGTATCCCAGTTGTTTTCCCCGGTCATACACATAGGTAGTATTATAAAGAAGTCCATCTGCCAGTTCTGGCATGGTGCCCCCGATAACCACGGTATCAAGTTCCCTGGACATAATCGAAAGCCGTGTATGCTGCCGGCGCATGTTATGGGGGGTTTGTGAATGGTTACCAAGTGACCTGTTTACGAAGAAATACTCGGGAAAGCATATAAAATGAGGTTTTTTCTCCTTAATAAGGGCTGCACTTTCATGAGTTAACTGGGTACCCAGCGGATACTGGTATAATGCGGTAGTAATAGTTGTCATCGTTTTCCCCCCTGGTGATCAGTATACAAATTTACATTCAGGTGTCTTCCCGGTCAAATGAAAAAACCCTTTCCTTACCGCGGTTTTTTCCACCGGTTTGTATTTATTTTATGTTGCAATTCCCGGAAAAGTGATACATTATAACACTTGTGAATTATATATGTAAGAGGTTATTATGAGAAAGATTGAAAGATTCCAGGTGTACCCATATATACCGGATAAGCTGAAGCCACTGAAGAAGATCGCGTATAATATATGGTGGGTGTGGAACTTTGAAGCTATTGAACTTTTCCGCAGACTCAACGTTGAAGTCTGGCGTGAGGTTGGACATAATCCCGTTGCCCTGCTGGGGGCGTTGTCACAGAAAGAGCTGGACGAGGCTGCAGAATCTGAAAGTTTTATCGCCCACATGAAAAGGGTGGAAGAAGAGCTGGACTGGCACCTGTCGAAAAAATCATGGTTTGAAGAGGCAAACCCCGATGCCAAAGACGCGGGTATAGCCTATTTCTCGGCAGAATTCGGTATTCATGAGTCGTTGCCAATCTATTCCGGCGGACTTGGTGTTCTTGCCGGTGATCATCTGAAATCATCCAGTGAACTTGGCCTTCCCCTGACCGGGGTTGGTCTCATGTACAGGCTTGGATATTTTCACCAGTACCTGAACATTGACGGCTGGCAGCAGGAACGTTTCCCCGAGACAGACTTTCACAACCTGCCCCTCACGCTGGTGATGGATGAAAATGAGCAGCCACTGGTAATCAGCGTGGAATTTCCCGGCCGTGATGTATACGCCCAGATATGGAAGTCTAACCTGGGACGGCTGCATCTCTACCTTCTTGATACGAATATCACACAGAACAGTGTTGAGGACAGGGTGATCACCGACCAGCTGTATGGCGGTGACAACGAGATGCGGGTGAAACAGGAAATGCTGCTGGGCATCGGCGGGGTGAGGGCACTCAGGGCAGTGGGTAAAAATATTACCGCCTTCCACATGAATGAGGGACACTCGGCTTTTTTGACCATTGAGCGTATTCATGATGCCATGAAAGAACAGGGTCTCAAGTACAGCGAGGCACTTGAATTCGTTAAGGCCAGCACGGTTTTTACTACCCATACCCCGGTACCAGCCGGCAATGACAGGTTCTCACCTGAAATGATAGATAAATACCTGAGCCATTATTACAATACCCTGGGGCTGCACAGGGAGGGTTTCCTGGCGCTGGGCCGTGAAAATCCATCTGATAAAAACGAGACATTCTGCATGACAGTTCTGGCCATAAAAACAGCGTCATATTGCAACGGTGTTTCAGAACTCCACGGTCATGTATCACGCCAGATGTGGAACAATCTCTGGCCCTCATTGCCAGAACACGAAATTCCCATAGATCATATCACCAATGGCATTCAGACCCTTTCATGGACATCGGATGAAATGATGCGGCTTTTTAACCGGTACCTCGGTCCCCGCTGGATAGACAACCCGGTAGACAAAAACATATGGACAAACATTAATTCCATCCCCGATTCTGAGCTGTGGCGCTGCAGGGATAGATTGCGGGAGCGCCTGGTGGCATTTGCCAGAAAACATCTGCGAGAACAGCTTATCAACCGTGGCGCCCCCCGAAGCGAGGCCCAGAAGGCCGAGTCGGTGCTGGACTCTGAAGCGTTAACAATCGGCTTTGCCCGACGATTTGCCACCTACAAAAGGGCAACACTCATATTCAGGGACATGGAACGGCTGGAAAGGATATTATTGAACAAGGATTATCCCGTTCAGCTGATTTTTGCCGGAAAAGCACATCCAAAAGATAATATGGGTAAGGAACTCATTAAAAGAATTGTGCATATGGTTCGTGATGATGAGCGGTACCGCAACAAGGTGGTATTCCTTGAAGATTATGATATCAATATCGCCCGCTACATAGTTCAGGGGGTGGATGTATGGTTGAATACCCCTGTAAGGCCAAAAGAGGCATCAGGTACAAGCGGGATGAAGGTAATACCTAATGGTGGTCTGAATATAAGCGTTCTTGACGGCTGGTGGGCTGAGGCCATATCCGAGCATAACGGATGGGCAATCGGCAAGGGGGAGGAGTATGATGACCTGGACTACCAGGACGAGGTTGAAAGTCTTTCTCTCTATAACATCCTGGAAAAAGAGATGGTGCCCATGTTCTATAACAGGGGGGCCGATGGATTGCCCCGTGAATGGATAGGTAAAATCAAGGAGTCCATGAAATCATTGCTTCCCCAGTTTAATACCAACAGGATGGTTCGTGACTATACCGAGAAATTTTACCTGAACGCCCATCATAACTACAGGCTTTTCAGCGAAAGCGACTTCAAGAGGTCGAAAGAACTGGCGGCCTGGAGGGCAAAAGTATCATCTGCCTGGAATCATGTGTTCGTGAAAGATATATCATACAGCAAGGACAATGAGATCATCGTGGGATCACGCCTGAAGGTGACCGCTGATGTCAACCTTGGTAAGCTGAACCCTGAGGATGTGCAGGTTGAACTGTATTTCGGCAGCTTAAATCTTCGTGGTGAAATTGAAAATGGCGCGTCTCTTCCCATGGCAGTTGACGAAGAAAGCGGTGATACTTCATATACATATAATGGACAGTTGTTATGCCTTAAATCCGGGCAGTTCGGTTTCACGGTAAGGGTGATTCCCAAACATCAGTATATGATACGAAAATTCCAGTCCGGAACGATTACATGGGCGCAGGAATAAATAGTACATACATCAAATAGATCACCATGATTGGAGGTTGCAAATGAAATGTCCCAGATGTGAAAGTGAACTGAAGACTACAGAAATAATGGACCATCATATTCTTTCCTGTGATTCATGTAGCGGAATGTGGCTGCATCGTCATCAATTAAACGAGCTTCTGCATGACATGGCTGAGGGGGTGGGTGATTTCGAGACTATCTCGGTTGAATACAATCCCGATGAAGAACGTTTGCCCGAGATTACCTGTATCGAATGCGGTGATGTGCAGATGAACAAGATAAATTTTTTGGAATACTCGGATATCATAATCGATCATTGTCCACGCTGCGGCAGCATCTGGCTGGATAAAGACGAACTTGCCAAGATGGAAGAGTATACCCGGAAGATCGACGAGGGAAGCAAGGAGGTTAAGGACCATTCCCTGTATACCTTTATGCAGAGACTGGGAGAGCTTGCCTACTCGTTATTCAAGTAAAAGTAATTAGAATTATCATGCCTCACCCGTGACTTCAAGGTGGAGACGGTTGAAATATTCAGTCATGAATTGATGGCGGGCCCGGGCAATCCGTTTGCCTTCGTCGGTAAACAGTCTCTCGCTGATATATTGAAGTTTTACCATGAATTCCCTGTAGGCGGTATCCTCTTCGGTGTAGGCCCGGGTTGACAGGATGTCGGTGTGTTCATCATTATGAAGCCGGGCCCCTACCTCTCCTGAGAAAAGAAATGCCCGTCCTATTCCAACGGCCCCGATAGAGTCTATCTTGTCAGCATCAAACAATACCTTTGCTTCAAGGCTTTCCGGTGCATTGTCGCTTCTGAACCTGTGGGTTTTGATGCACCGGGCGATATGCAGGGCAACCGGATGTTCCATGTTGACGGCTGTCAGAAACTCAAGGGTGAGACGGTATCCCTCTTCGGCATGGCATGCCTGTCCATTGCTGGCGTTCTCTTCATCCCGGGCGATATCATGAAGAAGGGACGCCATGAGCACCACGAAGGTGTCGGCACCTTCCGCTTCGGCAATATGAAGGGCCATGCGTACCACCCGGCTTACATGGTCCCATCCATGGCTTGACCGAAGGTTCTGCATTCTCTGGCGGGCATACTCTTCGGCATGCTTGATAAATTGTTTTTTAACGGGATCTTCGGGATATGTTATACGCATGGTACCCGCACCCACTACTCGATTTTTAAAATTGAAAGAAAAGCTTCCTGCGGGATTTCAACAGAACCGATCATCTTCATCCGTTTTTTCCCTTCTTTCTGCTTTTCAAGGAGTTTTCGTTTTCGCGAGATATCCCCGCCGTAACACTTGGCGGTAACGTTTTTCCGCAGGGCGGAGATGTTTTCCCTTGCGATAATTCTTGCCCCTGTTGCAGCCTGCAATGGTATCTTGAACTGATGGCGGGGTATGATATCCTTAAGCTTACCGATTATCTCCCGTCCCCTCAGGGCTGCCTTGCTCTCGTGAACCATGAAGGAGAGGGCGTCTACCGACTCGCCGTTTACCAGTATGTCAACCTTTACCATGTTCGAGCGGCGGTTGTCCTTGTAATCATAGTCAAAGGATGCGTAACCCCTTGAACAGGATTTCAACTTGTCGTAAAAATTGAACACGATCTCTGATAACGGTATATCATAAAAAAGCTGAACCCGTGTTGGATCGGAATATTCCATGTGACGATGAATCCCCCGGCATTCGCTCACAAGTGACATTATGTTTCCCACGTATTCAGAGGGGGTGATGATGCTTGCGTCTACGAATGGTTCTTCGATGTAATCAATATGTCCCGGGTCGGGCATCTTTACCGGGTTGTCGATGGTCATCACTTTACCATTGATGGTATGCACGGTGTATTCAACACTTGGAGAAGTAGTAATCAGTGAAAGGTCAAACTCACGTTCAAGCCGCTCCTGTACGATCTCCATGTGCAGCAGGCCCAGGTATCCACATCTGAAGCCAAATCCCAGGGCATAGGAGTTATCTGGCTCGAATAAAAGGGAGGCGTCGTTGAGCCTGAGCTTATACAGTGCTTCCTTAAGTGAATCATAATCGTCGCTGTACATGGGATACAGGCCTGAAAAAACCATGGGTTTTACGTCCCTGAATCCGGACAGCTGCGTTTCGGCGGGGTTATCAACAGTTGTGATAGTGTCCCCGATCTTGGTGTCCACAACCGATTTGATGCCGGCTATGATATAGCCCACATCACCGGGATACAACACGTCCTTTTTTACCCTGTTAATTCGAAAGAATCCAACCTCGGTAACGGGGTATTCCTTACCGGTGGAAAACATCTGTATGATGTCGTCTTTTTTTACCGTTCCGTCAATTATCCGTACCTTGCAGATGGCACCCACATACTGGTCGAATGATGAATCGAATATAAGTGCCTTCAGGGGGGCATCAGGATTACCCCTGGGAGGAGGAATGAACTCAATTATTCTTTCGAGAAGCTCCTCGATTCCTGTTCCCTCCCTGGCGGAAGTAAGAACTGCCACATCTGCATCAAGGCCAAGGGATTTTTCGATGCTGCTTTTAGTGGCTTCAATATCCGCGTTGGGCATATCAATCTTGTTGATTACCGGGATGATCTCCAGGTCATTATCCATTGCCAGGTACAGGTTGGCGATTGTTTGTGCTTCAACTCCCTGCGAGGCGTCAATTACCAGCAGTACCCCGTCGCAGGCGGCAAGGGCGCGGGATACCTCGTAACTGAAGTCAACGTGTCCTGGTGTATCGATTAGATTGAGAAGGTGTTCTTCCCCCGACCTTGCGGTGTAATTCAGGGTGATAACGTTTGATTTTATGGTTATTCCCCGTTCTCTCTCTATATCCATGTCATCAAGCAGCTGCTCAAGATGCTCGGGTACCCCCGGCATATGGCACATTTCAATGATACGGTCGGCAAGGGTTGATTTGCCATGATCGATGTGGGCAATAATTGAGAAATTTCGAATGTTCTTCTGGTTCATATAATTTTCACTTGAATGAATTTTAAGATAAATATATCACGTTGTTATAATATTTCTTGAAGCCCTGTGCGGTTCATGACATGATGTACGTATTATTATGGACTAACAGCGGCCTTTATCTTAATGCAAGCATTTTTTTGTTAAATTGGAAAGTTGATGAAAGAAACCATTCTTATAATTGATGACGACGAACACTTCAGAAAATTCATGTTTCGGCTGCTTGAAAGTGAATATCACGTACTTGAAGCTGAATCAGCGGAAGATGCCCGGTCTATCGTAAAATCATTTTCATTAAACCTTATAATACTGGATATGTTTCTTCCGGGGCTCAGCGGTATCGATTTTCTCGGGGAGCTAAACGAGACCCTGCTGCATAAGGTGCCCGTACTGATAATGTCCGGTGCCGGTGATCCCGACCTGGTGGTGCAAAGTTTCAAAATGGGGGTTTATGACTATATTCAAAAACCCGAACGTGTTGAAGTGATTCTGCGCCGGATCGAAAATGGCATGAAAATAGGTAAGATGCTGCGTTTTAATGATGAGATACGGTCTGAATTGTTGATGGCCAGTAATGTACAGAAAATCATGCTGCCTGAAAATGAATATGATGGTGATCTCGTTAAAATACGTTCATGGATGCGCCCCCTTACCGATGTGGGGGGTGATATGTTCGATTATATATTATTTCGTGACGGGCGGGTTGTGTTTTACGTGGCCGATGTTGTTGGACACAGCATTTCAGCCGCCCTGTATACAATGATGGTCAAGATGCTTTTCCATAATACACTGAAAATAACCGACAAGCCCGGCAATATCCTGACCATAATGAATGATGAATTAAATGGAACATTTCCCGAGGGAGCATTCGTCACTCTTTTCTGCGGTGTACTTGATCCCCACAGGGAAATTCTTGAATACGCGAGCGCGGGACACGAATACCCCCTGCTGACAGGACCAGACAGGGTAGATGAAATAAATCAGAACCAGGTTATACTGGGGCCAAGAAAGAACATTGATTATATGACCAATAAAACTGATTTCAGGAAAGGTGAAGTGCTGTTCCTGTTTACCGACGGTGTGATTGACAAGATGGATGAGAAGGGAAACATGATGGGCAAGGATCCCGTTCTTGATCTGTTGAAAAACAGGGCATTTTCCACTGATGAAAAGTTTGATAAACTGGTTTCCCTTGTTCTTGATGAGGCAAAATATGCAATATATGATGACTGTACCATCATGTACATAGAGAATATCAACCATGGTGGTAACTGATGCCGGCAAAGATACTTGTGGTATCTGATTCCCATGGGAATACTACAGCACTGCAGCGTATTGTTTCATTGGAAAAGCCATTTGATTATCTTGTTCATTGCGGTGACGGTGTAGCTGACCTGATGCATGTGCAGATGCCCGGAAGTCCCTTTGTGCTGAAGGTTTCAGGAAATGTTGACAGGGCCCGTGGTATGCAGATAGAACAGAGACTTATCGAAACAGTTGAAGGGTACAAGCTGTTTATTACTCATGGTGATGCGCATCAGGTTCACAGGGATCCATCGGGTATATACAATGATACAGTGAGCGCAGGGTGTGATGTTGCCCTGTTCGGTCATACGCATCGTCAGTATCTTTCCGGGGAAAAACCATGGTTGTTTAATCCGGGGGAATGCCGTGGTGGATATTACGGTGTTTTGTATATAGAAGAAAGCATCAGCTTCTTTCACAGGCGGGCCAAAGACTGATCAGGCAAGCTTGTCTTTCCATTCTCTGAATTCTTCTTCACATTTTACAAGTGCGTCTACCACTGTCTCGTCGAACTGGCTCCCTGACTTGTCTCTTATGATTTCCATGGTATGCGCATGGCTGAAGGCCTGCTTGTAGGGCCTGTTGGTGGTGAGTGCGTCATATACATCAGCGACGGAGACTATGCGTGCAGAAAGGGGTATTTCCTTTCCTTCCAGTCCCCTGGGGTACCCGGAGCCGTCCCATCGTTCATGATGATAATATGCTATTTCTTTTCCGATATTCAGGTATGATCGCCCCTTTACCTTTTGTTCGGCATTGGCTATGGTGTCGCCCCCGATGACTGTATGCTTTTTCATGATCTCGTACTCTTCTTCAGTCAATTTGCCGGGCTTGTGCAGTATCTGGTCGGGGATGCCCACCTTTCCTATGTCATGGAGCAGGCAGGAGTTGACCAGGTCGGTAATATAAGCCTCGGTGATGTAATTCCTGTAATGCTCGTAATTTGTAAGCTCCCGGGCGATAAGCTCGGTATATTTCATGATACGTTCAAGATGCATGCCGGTTTCAAGGTCCCGGTATTCGGCAAGCTTTGCAAGTGATACTATTGTTATAAGCTGTGCGTGATTCAGCCGTTCGTTCAACTCTTTCCACTTGTTCTCAAGTTTCTTCTTCTCGGTGATGTCCACGAAGAAAATCATCTGCGCAATGGGAGTGTCATGTTCGTTTTTCATGAGGGAGCTCATGTATATGGTGTTCACCGCACCGCCGTCTTTTTTGCGTATGCTCACTTCCTGTTGTGGCTGTTCTGTTATATCGCTGTGGTCCGGTTTTTCAGAAGCAAAGATGTGATTGGCATTTCTTGCAACTATAAGATTATGGATGTTAACGTCCTGAACCTCCGGCTTGTGATAGCCCAGGATCTCAGTTGCTCCCCTGTTCCAGCTGGTGATATTGCCCTCAAGGTCAGTGGTAACTATCCCCACCATATTGTTCTGTAAGATTTTTTCCTGGAATGCCGTGAGGCTGCCAATATGTATCTCCATGCTTTTCCGTCGTTCTATGTCCCTTGCCACAAGCTGAAAACCTGGTTCGTCACCTGCGATCAGGTTGACATTCACTTCGGCCCATATGGATTTACCGTTTGGAGAACTGATCTTGCTCTCGAAGGGATCGGGGTCCCTGCCGAAATTGAAACTGGACGCAATGGTATTCTCCAGTTTTTTGACGTGTTCATCAGGAAACAGCTGGTAGATGTTTGTATGCAGTATGCTTTCATGTGTTTGTTCAAGTAAATGATAGAAAGTAGTATTTGCAAAGAGTATGTTTCCTTCTGTATCGCACAGAAATATCATGTCACTGGAATTCTCCACCAGGTTCTTGTATTTCAGTTCCGACTTTGCCAGCCGGTCGGAATTTTTCTGCCTGCTGATTTCCACTGCAGATGCGTCAACAAGTAACTGGTAGTATTCACTGTTGGCTTCGATAAGATCCAGTGGAGCCGCCAGGGCTATTGATCCCTCAATCCTGTACTTGGTGGACAGGGGATAGACGATAAATGATTTTCCCTTTACCGCGTCAACCAGTGGTGTAAGCCTTGATAGTGAAAGTTCAGGGAAGGACGAAGAAATAAAACCGGTAACTTCAAGTTCACTGCTGAAGTGCAGTGGAGTTCCCGAGCTTGTGGAATGAACAAGGGGATTGTTGGGGTACTTATCCTTTTTCATGTGTATTCCCCGGATCTTCACCCCGGTGGTGTCCTTGATCAATGTCATCAGTGTATCAGGATACATCTCAGCAAGGTAGACATCATTACGTTCATGATCGAATATGGAACAGATGACAATGGAAGCGTCTAAATCGGTAAATCCCCTTATGATATTGTGTATACTTTCCATCAGGTTGTTTGCCTGCTTGATTTCGTATATGGTTTGTGCTACGCTGGCAAGGCATTGTTCCCGGTTTCGTAAATCCGCGGTACGTTGTGATATCTCCTCTTCCAGCTTGAGATTGTAGGTCTCAATTTTCAGTTCGGCGTTTTTTCTACTGGTAATATCTTCAATTACCTGGATTACAGAAGTGATAATACCAGAACCGGAATAGACGGGTGCGGTGGTATATTTGAAATATCGAGGTGCACCTTCAATTTCTATGGTTCTTTCACATGATGCTACTTTTCCGGTTTTAAAGGAGCGCTTTACCAGGCAATGGGGACATGCCTCTACTCCGGGGGTGCCGGGCATGATCTCGTAGCATCTCTGGCGGGCATTCTCATTGTAATTTGGAAACCATTTCTGAAAGAGGGAGTTGGTTTCAAGTATATCAAGGTTGTTGTTCATTACGCTCATGGCAACCGGGGAAGCATCAAATAATGACCGGTATTTTGATTCTGACAAATGCATTTTATCTTTCAACAGAAAGTGACTGAAACCTGCGGCAACTATGTTTGCGGCCAGATGCAGCAGGTGCAGTGTTTCAGAATCTATAATGGATTGTCCGGGCGGGAACACAAGGTCAAGCGTTCCCGTTACGTGCCCCTGGTTGCGCAGGGGGAATGATAATATTCCACCGATATTTGTTTTCTGTATAATGGTTTCGATGTGTTCCTGGCTTAACATGCCGTTGGTATGGCCGCATAAAGTGAAAAAATCGCGGGCAAATTGCGAGGAGGGGACTGTGGTGTAATCATCTTTGCCTTCTTCAAGGACAAGGGATTCTGACTTGACTATGATACCCCTGAGAAGTGAGAATATGATACTTCCCCTTGACATCTTTCGTCTCTTTATTAACATGCGGATGTCTACCGGTTCGGTTACCCGTTGTATATCATCCTTAAAGTAATCGCCTGTAAGCTTCCTTATCCTTTCCCATACCGGGTAGAGTAAAAGGTAATCCTTTCCCGTTTCATTTACCAGGAATGATATATTGACCAGCGGCAAACCCATCTGTATTATTATAGATTGTATGGCTATAGCACATTCTTTGGTAGATGTTGATTTTTCAATCTTTCTGGAAAGTTGAAGAAGTGAGTCAGTTAGCTCGTGTGCCGTAAGGGTACGTTGTATAGAAGATGGTTTCATGATATAGTGGATCACCCTGACTTAACTTGATTGACGATTACGTATAGTTACATATACCGGTTCTGCTTGCAAGGTAAAAATCAGTCTGGCCGGATTATTTTTTGTTTTATCTTGTGTTATTTCTTTGTATCAGTATATTAATGTATCGGTTGTAATACAGTATTTAACAACACATTCTATATTTTTTTTTACATACCATGCAGTTCATTTTGTTTGTATCTTGTACTCAGCTGGTGATGCGCGGGGTATGGTTGCGCTCATAGCCGTGACGTCCACCCCCTTATTTTTTTAAGGTATTTTCATGGAGGTGTTTGCGCATTTCTGGATGTGCTGATAATGATCAGGTAATTATATAAAAGATTCGGGTATGCATGGGTTTACATGGTATTTTCATACCTTTTTTATATACAGTAAACCTTACGGCGAGCTATGCTGATATGGATGGTTCTTTCTTGATGAGTATTTCCTTTATCTTTGCGTCTCCGGCTGAGAAATAGACTATGTGTGATTCAAGGATATTAAATTCACTGAGAAGTGCTACAAATTCATCGTCAAGATACAAGTCTTCAAAGTCGACTTCTTTCAACCTGTTTTGTCCGATAAAGATTGCTTTCATAGTAGTTTCATCCTGGATTGAATTTGTATCTGTTATCAACAGGTTAGTACAGGGAATAGTTTTTGTCTACAATATTTAAACACTTTTTTTGCTATATAGAATAATTTTGCATTTTATTATAGCTGATTTTTTGAATTGACTTTTTACTGTTTAAAATTACCCTTTGTTGTTTAACAAGGAACCATCCTAAAAATCAGGAGAATAGCCGTATAATGACCAGACCATTAAAAGTAGCATGCGCAGTACTGGTTTTGCTGATGAGTACCGGTATTGCCATGGGTTATAATTTCGAGTTTACCACCGTGAGTGACGTGGTAAAAAGAGTAAAAAAGACTTTTTCAGAGGTTGAGACGTACCAGGCAAACTTCGTTATAGTTTCTGATAAACTTGGAAAAAAGAAGAGTCAACGGGGTACAATTAAATTCAAGGCCCCCGAAAAACTACTGGTTGATTTCAGCAGTCCATATGGGCAGAAGATCATCTCCAATGGTTCACGTATGTGGATATACATTCCAAGTATGAATGTGGTGGCAGACCAGGACCTGAATTCAGATTCAGCATCTCTCTTTTCATCGGGAACCAGGAGCGGCCTGACAAGGCTTTTTTCAAAGTATCATTATAAGTTTGATTCAAGTGATCAGCCGGAAACAAATAAAGATGGTGAAAAATTCTACACCCTTTTCCTCAAACAGAGGGAAACAAGGAGCGGATACCGTACCATTAAGCTGTGGATCAATGAGAAATATTTTATAAGTCGTGCTGAAGGGGAAACGTCATCAGGAAAAAAGGTTACAATTGATTTCAGTAATATTAAAACAGGGGTCAACCTCCCCAATGGTATTTTTAAGTTCGACATCCCGTCTAAAGCGCGCGTAATTAAAAATCCAATGTTATCCGAGGAGTAGGTTGTGGAAGGAATAGGAGAAAAACTGCGGGCCACCAGGGAGGCCAAAAAACTTACCATCAGGGATGTGGCCAGGGATACAAACATGTCGGCCATATATATTGAAGCTCTTGAAAACGAAGAGTTCGAGAAGTTTCCGGGAGAGACGTATGTAACCGGTTTTTTGAGAAGTTATGCCGAATACCTGAAAATGGACGCCGATGAGATTATTCAGTCATACAAGGGATACAAGATCGGAGAAAGTACTACACCCATTGAAGAACTGACAAGACCAACAGGTCCATCTATTCTTTCACAGGTTTCACTATACATTGAGCAATATAAAAGTATGCTGCTGGGTGTCGGGGTTGTACTGGTTATATTGATTGTAGGTTGGCTGGCCGCTACCCTCTTTACGTCGGATATTGACGTTGAAGGTGACGATTCAATCGCGAATATTCAGAATGAATACAAGCTTGCCAGAGACAGTGAGATGAAGATTGAAAAAATACATTCAATGCAATTAACCAATCAGAGTGGTTTCATACTGTTGTACAACAATGAAGCCGCACAGTTTATGGTGGATAGCAAAGAGGTAATGTTTATTATCTCTGATATACGTGACTCGGGTGTTACACTGCAGTTGTTGCCGGAAGGCATGTCCTACAACCTTGAGATGGAAAAACCCGTCACCATTAACGCACAGGATGTCCCCCGTGATGTGGTTGTTACCCTGAAAGGCTTGACCGATAATCGTGCCAAGCTTCGGGTGATGCTTGGCGGGGCCACCGAAGAAGAAGCAGCCAAAACCGCTGATCAGAAGAGTGACATTGTTGAACCTGAATCTGAAAAGGAAGTGGCACAGGGTACACAGGTTGTGGCACATACTGAAAATAATTTAAAGATTGTCTTTGAAGCTGAATTTAATCAAAAAACCTACCTTGAGCTTTACCTTGATGGAAACGAGAAGGTGAAGGGGATAATCCCGGCCGGCACCCATGAAAGATGGGAAGCCTCTGAGTATATCCAGTTAAAAATTGGTAATGCGGGCGGACTTAAGGCGAAAATAAATGGTAAGCCCTATACCTTCGGATTGCCGGGACAAATCGCCAACAAGGTGATAACATGGCGCAAAGACCCCGGCAATCCCAACAAGTATCACATACAGGTTAAAGACTGGTAAGAGTGCATACACCGGAAAATATCTCTTTTTACATAATCTCACTTGGCTGTTCGAAAAATCTCGTTGATTCAGAGTTTCTGCAGGGAACCCTGGAGTCGGCGGGATTTCAGCCAGTGGAAAACCCCGAAGATGCCCGGCTGGTTATTATTAACACCTGCGGTTTCATCCAGGACGCCAAAGAAGAATCCATCGATGTTATTTTCGAAGCTCTACAGTTAAAGAACGATGCTGAAATACAACAGGACAGCCACTCCCCCTTTGTGATTGTTGCGGGTTGCCTCTCTCAGCGTTACAGGGATTCCCTGGTTTCTGAGATACCGGAGGTTGATTTTGTGTACGGTCTTATTGACGAGAATTTTCTTCCCGAAATGGCCGGTGTATTAGGCATTGATGTTCAGCCGGTTGCACAGGTTACAAAAGTTCCCCTTATCGATACTATACCCTACAGGTATATTAAAATTGCCGAGGGTTGTTCCAATAACTGCAGCTATTGCGCCATACCACTGATCAGGGGGCAGCATGTATCGTATTCTCCCGATTACGTGTGTAATGACGCCGCACTTGCGCTGCAAAATGGCGCAATGGAACTGAATATAGTTGCCCAGGATATCGCAGCCTACCGGTATGAGGATACGGGGCTGAAAGAACTTGTGGAAAGAATATCTTCAATTTCTGATACACATTTCTGGATTCGCCTGTTGTATTGTCATCCCGATCACACGGACGACTCTATTATCGACCTTATTGCGGATAATGAAAAAGTTGTGCCATACATTGATATTCCCCTCCAGCACGTGAGTAGTCATATCTTAAAATCAATGGGAAGAACCGGCAATAGTAAAAAATACGATGATCTTATACAAAGATTCCGAAACAGGGTTCCGGAAATACGGATACGCTCTACCTTCATGGTGGGATACCCCGGTGAAACCGATGATGATTTTGAAGAATTGATGCGCTTTGTGCAAAAAGTGAAGCTGGACAGGGTGGGCTGTTTCATGTATTCTCCGGAAGAGGATACCAGGGCTGCAGAGCTTGCAGATACAGTTTCACAAAAGAAGAAACAGCAGCGGTTTAACAGGTTAATGGAAATTCAGAAAGATATTTCCATAGAAAAGAATCGGGCGCTGGTCGGTTCAACGGTCACCGTGCTGGTTGAAGAACAGGTGGATGATCATAACTGGATAGGGAGAACCCAGTTTGACGCTCCTGAGGTGGACGGTATTTTTTTCTTGACCGGAGACTCCATTAGTATACATTCATTTGTAAAAGCCATCATCACAGATGCGCTGGAATATGATCTCTCGGGAGAAAAAGCTTGAATATACGACACCTGTTCCTGAATATACCTAACTTGTTATCACTTTTAAGAATAGTACTTATACCACTTTTCCTCTACCTTGTGTTTACTCCAACGGTAAGTCATCGCATACTGGCCCTGGTGGTATTCGCATTTGCTTCATTTACTGACCTTCTTGATGGGTGGAGTGCGAGAAAACTTAACCAGGAAACGGATATGGGCAAATTCCTTGATCCCCTGGCGGATAAATTCCTGGTGATCTCTGCCATGATTGCCTTTCTCTTTCTCGATCCCCTGATTCCCCTCTGGATGGTGATTATAATTGTTGGACGGGACCTGTTGATTACCGGAATGCGATACCTTGCCATACGAAAGGGCACTGAACTCAAGACAAGCAGGTTCGGAAAAGTGAAGACCGCCTTTCAGATGACTTCAATTTTTGTGATTATAATGGTGTTTATTCTCAGAAGTTACCTGTCCCAGGTTACCTATGAGTTTGGAACTTCCAGCTTCATTAAGTACAATACCGTAATTGATATTATGAATTCCTCACTTCCTGACAAGTGGTTGATCCTGGGGCCTTATTTTATCATGGCTCTTGTCACATTGCTGACAGCCCTTTCCGGGTTGAGGTACATGGGGTCAAACTGGCGATTGTTCCTGCCTCCATATTCACAAAAGGATTAATTGCCCATGAGATTAAAGGAATTATTGTTCACTGGTCTATACACGGGGTATTCTCCTGTTATGTCCGGTACTGCCGGAACATTGCTGGCTGTACTGATATACATTATAGAACAGCAGGTACTGGGTAGTTACGGTTGTTTGGGAAACGTGCTGGTAGTGCTGGTTCTCCTTTATCCTTCATTTCGATTAGCCGAATCAGGTGAATCTTTCTTTGGTAAGAAAGATGCCTCAGAGATCGTTATTGATGAAATTATCGGTTTCTGGATTGCAATGCTTTTCCTTCCATACAATTGGGTAGTGGTACTAATGGCCTTTGTTTTATTCAGGTTTTTTGATATCATAAAACCTTTTCCTATCGACAGGCTGCAGAAACTCCGTGGCGGGGTTGGTATCATGGTGGATGATATCGTTGCCGGTATATATACTAATGTAATTTTATGGATGCTGCTGGTATTTGCCGGAGATGCCCTGTTCCCATTCTGAAGATATTTGATAAGTGTGTAATTATTATAACATCATTTGACGAAAAGTAAGTAAGTCATACTATTTTTCCCGGGGTGCTGGTAATGAGAATGAAGCGGATATATGTCTCCTTTGGCCTGTCGTTGTTAGTTCTATGTGTTTTTTCACTTGTCACCATGATAATGGCACAACCGAATAACAATGAAGATTCTGCGCGGGGTAACGAAAAAGCTGTCAACTATTGTATTGAATGCCATAAAACACTGAGCGGGAAAACCGGTTCTGTATTACTGGAATGGCGTGAAAGTGTACACGCCGATAATAACAGGGAATGCCAGATCTGTCACGGTGGCAATCCGCGTGTAAACGATTCACGGCTTGCGAAGTCAAAAAAATATAATTTCATTGGTAAACCTTCCAAGCGCGAGGTGCTTACGTTTTGCGGCAGGCGTGAGTGTCATGCAACCGCGTACAGGCAGTTCCAGCGTAGTCCTCATTATACGTCTGTAATGCAGGAGGGGGAGCCCAATTGCGTAAGCTGCCACGGTAAACATAATATTCAACGTTCAACCCTGCATATCATATCTGACCGAACCTGTTCAGACTGTCATTCGGTTGAGTATTCCAGGCAGATGGTAGTCGCAATATCAGATATTGAAAAAAATATCGAGGATATTGAGGAGTCATTCGAATATCTTGATAAAAGGCATATTGAAAAAGGGGAAACAGAAAAGCGATACAGGGAATTGAAAAGCTATTTCCATCAGCTGGTACACGTGTTTTCCAAGCAGGAAATCGAATATACCAGGAAGTTCGTGGAACTCGAGATTGAATACCTGAAAAACGATCTCAAATCGAAAATAACCGTTGTACGACGGTTGGACCTGATTTACCTGCTGACGGCGTTTATTAGTATTTTTATTATAATTTCTTTCGGGGTCTATATTCTGATTGTAACCAGGAAAAGAAGAAATATCAAACAACAATAGCATTAAACCGGAATGTATGCGACATCATCTTTTCAATACAGAAAAAATAAAGTACGTGGGCAGTAAAAAAAATCACGTAGATTGTATACTCTGTGCCATAAGGGATAATGATGATGCTGTTGAAGTTCTGGAAGTATACCGAACAGAACTTTTCATTGTTACTGTCAACCTGTATCCTTTTAATCCCGGTCATCTGATGATTTTTCCTGTGCGTCATATAATAAACCTGGAGGATCTGACAGAAGAAGAAGCATTACATATGCACAGGTTAACGGTTAAAACGCTACAGTACCTGAATGAAGAATTTAAACCATCAGGCTTTAACGTGGGATATAATCTCGGCCAATGGAGCGGGGCCAGTATCAGTCATATCCATCAGCACATTGTTCCCCGCTTTCCCAACGAAATTGGTTTTCTTGATGTGCTGGCTGATACCAGGGTTATGGTTATTGACCCCAATGATGTTATGAAGAGAATGAGGAACCGTTTCCATGGTAGCGGCGGTGAATAGTCAGTATCAGGCTGGTCGTATCTCTTCAGCTTCCAAAAGTTGTTCCATGTCCTCTTTGTCTATCTTGAGACAGAAATCTTCACTGCACATGGGGCATGATCCCCTGTTTTCTCCAATGTGAACATCCTTTATCGTAAGTTCAAGTTTTGAGCCGCAATACAGGCAGGTGAAATCTTTCGCGCGCATGGGTCCTGGCAGCATTATTACCTCCTTGGTGAAATTATTATTGCCTATTGTTTTCAGAGAGTATAATAACGCATAATTCATCAAGTTTTTTTTAAAAAAATTTAATAACAGGGGCATTTCTCACGTATAATATAATAGAAGCCTCATAATATTAAAAGTGGAATGAACCAATGAAAAAGTTACTATTACCATTAATACTGGCTGTCCTTTTTTTAAGCGGATGTAAAGATGGATTCCTGGAAGAGCTCTTTACATTAAAATCGGTAAAGACAGTTGGAAAAGATGAGATATCACGTTTAAAACAGGAAGCCGGCAAATATGAAAAAAAAGTATCAGAAAAGATGGAGCATGCTGATCAGCTTGGGGCTATTTACCAGGAACTTGGAGTAAAATATAATGACAGGCGTTCATGGGACCCGGCCATTGACTCGCTGAAAAAGGCTATCGGCTACGGGCGGGATTCTGCCCGTGTTCATTATCAACTGGCCCTTGCCTATGCAAACAGGGGAGTTGAACTGGATAGTGACAAAGACCTGGACAAGGCAGAATATCATTACCGGAAGACATTATCACTTCAGCCTGAATATACTGAAGCCCGTTACAGCTACAGTATTTTTCTTTATTACTCAAGAGGGCAAAAAGAAAAAGCAACGCAAATCCTTAAAGAGCTGGTGGTGTCTAACCCTTCCTATTACCAGGCCAGGTTTGCCCTGGCAAGATTTCATTATGAGAATAAGCAGCCACAAAAAGCTCTTTCCATATACGAACGGCTGTATGCTGATCTGCAAAAGCTGCCCGACTCATCGCAGGTAAGGGAGTACCGGGAGAATTGCAGGAATAATATTCAGCGGATAATGCGTGAAATATCAGGGGGCCCTTGATGCAGCACAATATGCTTGAATTCGCCGTGGCCCTGTCGCTGGTAAGTGCACCATCTCAAAATAATATCTGGGAGAATTGTAAGGAATATCCACCATCTGTTGTGTACAATGATTTCCTTGCAACTGAATCACGGCAATGCCAGGGACATATCGCCCGGGTGTACAGCGGCTCACCATTACAGGTGTCCTCATCTATCATGAAAGCCTGTCAACGTGGCGGCTTTGGTATCGTAACCTTCTGGGACGAACAGTATCCATCGTTTCTGAGGGAAATATCCAGGCCGCCGCTTGTGCTGTATTACAGGGGCACTGATGTATCCACACTGAATAGTAACACCATTGCCATGGTGGGTACAAGGAAGTCAGATACCAGGTCTTCTTCAGTTGCCGTGAAAATTGCTTCTGAGCTTGCAGAGTCTGGTTTTACCGTGGTTAGCGGTATGGCAGTTGGTATAGACCGGCAGGCTCATTGCGGTGCCCTGGATAGTGGTGGTGTCACCATCGGGGTTCTTGCCCATGGAATAGACAAACGGTATGCGTATCCAAATAGAGACCTTTATGACCGAATATCTGAATCAGACCATTCACTTCTTTTGTCCGAATATCCACCCGGGATAAACGCAGTCAATTGGACATTTGCCCGTAGAAATCGAATAATAAGCGGCATGTCAATGGGTACTGTTATCGTAAAGGCCGCCCAAAAAAGCGGTGCACTTATTACTGCCAGGTACGCGTGTGAGCAGAACAGGGAAGTCTTCGTGTGTCCCGGAATGGCCTTTGATGAAGAATATGAAGGGTGTGTACGGTTGATCCAGGCAGGGGCAACACCCGTGTTTGACACTTCGGATATCATTGATGGATTACCGGGCTTTTGGATGCGGGCACAGGGTCATACAGACAGAAAAATAGAGAAACATGTTAAAGATAAGAACACCAGTGTTTCACCCCCCCGAATCATTGATGGAATTCCCGGGCAGATGGTAGATATTTTGCGGAAGGGAGACATGGAAATTGATGAAATTGTTCGTCAACTCCAGTTATCAAGTGCCGAAGTTAATGAGGCACTTGTTATGCTGGAGCTGTCAAGTATCATCCGGCGTGAAGGTAACATGATTGGCATAGTATAATCATGTCAGCAAATATAATAATATCCCGGAGGCCTGTGATCAATGTACCTTAAACGTTTTATACTGGTAATTCTGATTATGTTATGGGGTGTCAGTTTCGTACAGATATTTTCTGTACCTCCTTATGCGGAGGATGTTTATCCTGTTTACAAGTCAGGGTATTTCGTAGAACTTGAACGCCAGATGGGGGTTATTGCTGACAGTTTTCTCAGTATAAAAACCATGAGCAGGGCGGCATACGGGTGGATATTTCTTGATGACATGGGAACACATCACGATATTCGAGTTCGTGTTTACGATTCTGATGGACTGCTGGTGCCTGCTCCGGGTGTAAAAAAGGATGTTCCCGATGAAAAAGTACTGGGAATATTACACTCCGCCCATCCCCGGCCTTCTTTTTTCATTGAAGGGGGGAGGTATCACGGTATAATACCTTTTAAGAAACAGGATCGTTGTGCATTCTGTCATAATAGCAGCGCGTCCAATGATGTCATCGGTATACTGGCATTTTCAAGAAAGTATGACGGCCATGTGTATTATTCATCTGAAAGGGTGCTTATATTTATACTGATCACTCTTGGTATAACATGCATGATCTTTATAGCGGGCAGGTGGCAGCCGGGGATAAAGGTTAAAGAATTATTTGACAAATATGATTAAATTACATTGTGTCGTATCAATGCCCGGGCAGGGGGGCATATCAAAGCTAAAGGAATAATGTATAATGCCAAAAAATGATAAGACACTTGTAATCGTTGAGTCACCAACAAAGGCAAAGACTATCACCAAGTATCTTGGAAATGATTACGAGATAACTTCTTCCATGGGTCACTTAATAGACCTGCCCAAGTCACGACTTGCAGTGGATGTGGATAAAGGTTTTACCCCCGAGTATATTACTATACGTGGAAAGGCCAAGGTTTTAAACGCGTTGAAACGAAAAGCCGGCAGCGCGGGACGGGTTCTTCTGGCTACTGACCCCGATCGAGAAGGTGAAGCCATCGCGTGGCATTTGAATAATGCCCTGAAACAGAAGAATGATGATATTCAGCGTATAGTATTTAATGAAATTACCCATGATGCCATTAAAGAAGCCGTAAACAATCCCCGGAAAATTGATGAAGACCTGGTAAATGCCCAGCAGGCCCGCCGTATCCTGGACAGGATAGTAGGATACAACATTAGTCCCATACTCTGGAAGAAAGTAAAAAAAGGACTTTCCGCGGGGCGTGTTCAATCGGTGGCATTACGGGTTATATGTGAACGTGAGAAAGAAATCGATGAATTTATCCCCGAAGAATACTGGTCACTTGACGCATTATTCAAAGTAAAGAAAAAAGAATTTACCGCCTCATTCATTACCGTCGATGGAGAGAAGAAAACACTTCGCTCCCAGGATGAAGTGGATACTATCATAGACAGGTTGAAAGACCGTGATTTTAGAATCAACAGTCTGCAGAAAAAAGAAAGAAAAAGAAAAGCACCTGCTCCCTATATCACCAGTAAGCTTCAGCAGGACGCGGCAAACAGGCTGGGGTTTACCTCTGGTAAAACCATGATGGTTGCCCAGCAGTTGTACGAAGGGGTAAACATTACCGGTGAGGGCCCTGTAGGGCTTATTACCTACATGAGAACAGATTCCACCAGGGTATCACCAGGTGCCATTTCCATGGCCCGGGAATACATTGGGTCAAATTTTTCCGGTGAATACCTGCCTGAAAAACCTAACTTTTATACAAACAAGAAAGGGGCCCAGGATGCCCACGAGGCCATACGTCCAACAGGGGTTATGAGAACACCGGAATCCATTAAGGCTGATCTCACCAGGGATCAGTTCAGGCTGTACCAGCTGATATGGAAACGGTTCGTTTCATCGCAGATGACCCCTGAGAGGTCTGAGATAGTGACAGCCATACTGGAATGTAATGGTGTTGAATTTCGAGCATCGGGCAGCACGGTGCTGTTTAAGGGGTTCACCGCCCTTGATAAAGACGATAAATCGAAGCGACAGATATTACCTGAACTCTCAGAAGGGGATGTACTGAGACCGGAGAACTTCAATCCCGAACAGCATTTTACCACTCCTCCTCCGAGATATAATGATGCTTCACTGGTTAAATTCCTGGAAGAGTCTGGTATCGGCAGGCCTTCAACGTATGCTCCCACAATCAATACGCTGATAAAGCGATATTACGTGGTTCGCCATGGCAGGCAGCTGGTGCCCACGGTGCTGGGTAAACTGGTGAATTCGCTCATCGTGGATTATTTCAATGACCTGGTCTCCATAGACTTTACTGCTTCCATGGAAGAAAAACTGGACCAGGTTGAAGAGGCAAAGAGTGACATGAAAACCATGCTGCAGGAGTTTTACAGTCCTTTTAAAGCCACTGTTGATCACGCTGAGCACGCAATGGAAGAGATGAAGGGGATTCTTGATGAGGAAACAGACCTGGTCTGTGAAAAATGCGGCAGACCAATGGTGAAGAAACTTGGCCGGTTTGGTTTTTTCCTGGCATGCTCAGGTTTTCCAGAGTGCAGGAATTCCAAATCTCTACCACTGGGGAAGTGTCCCCGTGAAGATTGCGATGGTGACGTGGTGAAACGGTCGTCAAAAAAGGGGCGGCCCTTTTATGCCTGTTCCAACTACCCCGAGTGCGAGTTTATAAGCCGTGATACTCCTTCGGATAAACCATGTCCAAAATGTGGCAAATTGCTGTTTATTAAAAAACTGGGCAAACGGGGAGAAATGCTTGTTTGTTTGAACGAATCATGTGATTATAAGCTTGAGCTTCTTGACGAGTCGGAAAAAAATGATACTAATCCGCAGGAGATGGGAGAAGAGTGATTGTTGAAATTGACCTGTTCATGGATTACCTTTCAGTAGAAAGGAACATGTCGGTGAATACAATTGATGCGTATAACCATGATTTAATGGAATTTCTGGATTTTATGCTCTCGGCAGAGGCTGCCTCGGATCTTTACGGCATAGAGGTAGAGCTGGACGGGCATGACGTTCGGGTTAATTCTATTACAAAAGATACCATCCGTGCCTTTGTTGAGTTTCGTTATGATGGAGGGCTCGAGAAGTCTTCTATACGTCGTACTATTGCCACGTTGAAATCTTTTTTCAAGTTTTTGTATAACAGGGATATGGTATCCCACAATCCGGCATCTTCCATCGTATTTCCAAAAGGTGAGCGCAAATTACCTCATTTTCTTACAGAGAAACAGGTAAACGCCCTTCTTGATTTTCCCCTCGAAAAATTCATTGATTACAGGGACAGGGCATTACTTGAGGTGTTTTATTCGTCCGGTGCCCGGGTCTCTGAGCTGGTTTGGGCAAAATACCTGGATTGTGATTTAAAAAAATCAGCATTGCGGGTAAGGGGAAAGGGAAGTATTGAAAGATTTGTCTTTCTTACCCCCACTTCTGTTGAGGCGTTAAGTGAGTATCTTGACCAGAGAAAAAAAAAGTTCCATTCCATAACAGAACCCCTTTTCGTCAATGATCGCGGGGGAGCAATAACGCAGAGAGGAATTTTTTACGTGATAGAAAAACGGGCCATGCAGGCAGGTTTTCCTGCTAAAGTGACTCCGCATATGCTGCGGCACAGTTTTGCCACCGAGATGATGAACCAGGGTGCCGATTTGCGCGCTGTTCAGGAGATGCTAGGCCATAAAAGCCTTTCCACCACACAAGTGTACACCCATACAACAAAGAACAGGTTAAGAGATGTATACGACCGCTTTCATCCACATTCCGGTTCAGAAAAAGGTACAGGTGAAGAATGAATGAATTTAAAGGTACAACAGTTCTTGCAGTGAGAAAAGAAGGTACACTGGCCATGGGATGTGACGGCCAGGTGACACTGGGTGATACCGTGATTAAATCCAGGGCTGTGAAGATACGTTCGTTGTATAATCAAAAGGTGTTGAGTGGTTTCGCGGGATCCGTCGCGGATGCCCTTACCCTTTTTGAGCGATTCGAGGGAAAACTTGAAACATACTCCGGCAATCTTCCCCGGGCGGTGGTGGAGCTTGCCCGTGACTGGCGTACAGATAAAATGCTGCGCAGGCTGGAGGCTGTTTTGATAGCCGGAAATTCAGAAAGCCTCTATCTTATCAGTGGAAACGGTGAAGTTATTGAACCCGATGATGGCATCCTTGCTGTTGGTTCTGGTGGCAGTTACGCCCTGGCGGCCGCTCGTTCACTTTTTCGCAATACTGACATGGACGCGGGAGCCATTGTGAGAAATTCACTTGAAATAGCCGCCGAGATATGCATATATTCCAATTCAAATATAGTTGTCGAGGAAATATAACTGCATGAATACTGTAAATGATCAGCAGCTGATGGTTGAGTCCATGACCCCCCGGGAAATAGTCAGGGAGCTGGATAAATATATAATCGGACAGAATGACGCGAAAAAAAGTGTTGCCATTGCACTTCGTAACAGGACACGAAGGAAAAAGCTGGACGAGGAGATGCAGGAGGAGATTGCTCCCAAGAACATTATAATGATAGGTCCCACCGGTGTTGGTAAAACCGAGATTGCACGAAGATTGTCAAGGCTTGTTAATGCCCCATTTATAAAGGTCGAGATTACCAAGTACACAGAGGTAGGGTACGTGGGACGAGATGTTGAATCAATGATACGTGACTTAACATCTATATCTGTCAATATGGTAAAGAACGAATACGGTGAGTTCTACAGGGAGCGTGCGAAAAAGAACGCCGAAGAAAGAATTATTGACCTGCTCATGCCGGCGATGATGTTTCAAGGCAGCAATGACCGGTCAACTGGTTTCCAGGTGGATAATGCGGCAGTTGATCATGAAGAGGAAACCATCAAGGAAGATATGAGGGAGCAGTACAGGAAAGATCTATCAGAAGGCAGGCTTGACGAGCTTGAAATTGAGTACGAGTCGGAATCGCAGGCAACAATGCCGGTTATGTCGGTGTTCGGCGGTTCTGGGCTTGAGGATATTGATATTCAGCTTCAGGCCATGCTGGGTGATATAATGCCAAAGAAATCCAAAAAGCAAAAGATAACCGTAAAAGACGCAAGGCGTATTTTCGTGACAGAAGAAAAAGAGAAGCTGATTGACATGGAAAAAGTTACACGGGATGCCCTTCGCCGGGTTGAAGAAATGGGCATCGTGTTCGTAGATGAGATAGATAAAATTGCCGGGCAGGATTCCGGTGCAGGACCTGATGTTTCCAGGCAGGGAGTGCAGCGTGACCTGCTGCCAATAGTGGAAGGCACAACCGTATCTACGAAATTTGGTCCTGTTCAGACAAATCATATCCTTTTTATTGCCGCGGGGGCGTTTAACGTTGCTAAGCCATCAGATCTCATTCCCGAGTTACAGGGACGCTTTCCCATTCGTGTTGAACTTAATTCATTGACCGAAGATGATTTTAAGAAAATATTAACTGTACCCAAAAATTCACTGACACGACAATACAGCGAGATGCTGCGTACCGATGGTGTTGAACTTGATTTTAAGGATGACGCCATAAAAGAGATAGCACGTATTGCAAGGCAGATAAACGAGGAGCATGAGAACATTGGTGCACGCCGCCTTCATACCATTATGGAAAAGATGCTGGAGGATATCCTTTTTGATGCACCGGATATCCCCGTGGGTGAAAATAACATCAATGTGGATGCCGGGTTCGTGAGAGGGAAGCTTGAAGACGCGGTAAAGGATAAGGATCTCTCACGGTATATTCTCTGACTCAATGAATGTTGTTCTGCTGGATAATAGAACGAAGTTCAGCTTCAGTAAATTCATAGCGTGTATTACAGAAAGAGCAATGCATTTCGGCACCACCGTCCTCTTCTATCATTTTTTGTATCTCATTCCTGTCTATCGTTTTAAGGGCATTTTCCAGCATTTCCCTGCTGCACCTGCAGTTGGCAGAAAGGGGGGTTTCACTTAATATCTCCATGGGCCTGTTTCCAAGAATTTCTGAAACCCCCGCGTAAATATCTTTCCCCTGACGAAGATTTTCATCCAGTGAAAAAGAAGACCCGGTCATTCTTTCTTCAATTTCGGTAATCACACTCTCCGGAGTGCCGGGAAATGTTTGTATCAGAATTCCACCCGATGAGATGATCTCTCCTTCTTTTCCAAGGTTCAGGGCTATCATTAATGCTGAAGGTATTTGCTCTGATTCGGCAAGATACTGGGTGACATCCATGGCTATATCGCTGTGATATAATGGAATAACAGTTTTATATGGTTCTTTCAGGCCGAGGTCTTTGTCTACGGTTAAAAAACCATTACCGATGATACCAGGTATGTCGATTTTTTCAGCCCTGGCATCAATATCCGCCACAGGGTTGGCCACGTATCCCCTGACATTCCCCATGCCGTCAACCTGGGCAGTGAGTTCTTTAATGTGCCCTGTTCCGGAAATTTTAACTGAGATAGACTGCCTTGACTGGTATTTCAAGGATGAGCCAGCCAGTAGTATTGCTGCATTTAACAGCCTGCCAATGGCAACCGTAGCATTGGGTGCCGTATTATGAATGCCTGAAATTTCGCTGGCCAGTTTCAAAGTTTGCGCGGCAAATATTCGTATGTTGTAGTCCTGGCATGCTATTCGTGCCAGGAAGTCATCCTTTTGCATTGGTCTCTCCGGTATTACTTGAATTCCTGTAATGATTCATGAATCCCCTTGCTGATCTCAAACCAGTAGCTGTATGCAGCTTCATGTTGATCTTCATCAAATAAGTTGAGCCAGTTGTCAAGTTCTTCATGACTTGTGCCCTCGACTTCTTTCTGGCGCCTGATGAAAGAATGAATGAAATCAATGTTGCGCTGTGATTCCCAAAAGATTGATGCATTGCGGCTGTTGATGCGACTGGCAGTCATCGGGGTGGACTTTTCAAGCTGCGCACCCATGCCAAACAGCGATTCAACTATTTCGGGCAACATCTCTTCGGCCCAGTTCCGGTGAAATCGGCAGAAACCCAGGTTGTCCATTGTCAGTTCCTGTATCATGCGCTGCGCATTCATTCTTCCAAGGGATCTTGGAGGAACGAAATCATTTCCATAGTACATGTAATATTTACCCATAATGGCCATGGGAGAAAGAACACCGGGTGTCCAGTACTGGTTAGGTACCATCCAGCCTTTGCGACCGTTTGATATAAACACGAATGAATCAATAATTGACTTACCCTTTTGCCTGGAAAGCCGACGGGCAAATTTACGTGCCCCTTCTTTGAGATCGATAATGCCCCGTTGTTTTAATATTGAATCAAGTAATTCCACACCCAGTTCAGCGTTATGCATGGAGTCTGTGACTACGTCAAAATTATCCGCTGAGAAAACCGGTAGCGTGCTGACGCCGAGTTCTTCTTTTGTTACAAGGTTTTTATCCAGAAGTTCCATCATCCACGAGAGTACGCCCCCAACTGAAATAGCATCAAATCCGTTCATGTCGGCATGATGGTTCAACTTTTCTGCGGCGCGCTGGTCAAAAATGCCGCACAGGGGGCCCATGGTTTGATAAGGTTCGTAGTCTTTTTTGTGTCCTTCAAACATTTTTTTGCATACGGCCACGCACGGTTCACCGCAATTCTTCATGTTTTTCTTGTCACTCATTGTTTCTTCGTTGAACTGTTTGAGGTAGTGATTCTTGATGAACTTTTCATGAATAGTAACGCGTTCTTCTTCGGTCATGTAGATGCTGTTGTAATTAAACGCCAGTAATCTTCCACCAACGGAAGCGTAGTTCACTCCGAAAGTGCCGCCGGTATCAAAATTTGGGTCGAAGCGGTACTTCGTGGTTGCTTCAAAATCTTTAGCCGCGAGCTTCTTGTTATACTTGTTCTTGAACCACTCGTCGGCCACGTTTCTTTCCCTGAAGTCCTCTTCTATGAAGGTGCCGCCGTAAATGATAGAGGCTATGCCATGTTCCTGTAAAAGCCTCGAGCCGAAACCACCACGCCCCGCCCAGGTATCCACGAATGAGACGGCTCCCTTCTTGACGGGGGCCGAGCCGATAGCGCCAAAATCGGTTACCATGGCCGCGGGGCCGGTGGCAAGTACCCTCGGGTCATTCTCATATCTCTGGCCATACTGTGAAAGGGAGTAGTCCATAAGGTTGTATACGCCCCCCCGTCCTTCCTCCCACACTTTTTCAAGGTTGAATGGATCAATCTGAACCTCGACCTCTTCACCATGATTCCTGTTCAGGTACATGATGGAGGGGGCAGGGGACTTGCCCATGATGGAAACCAGGTCAATTCCAAGGTTGTCAAAAACCAGTCCGGCACCACCCATCGACGAGATGTAAAACCCTCTCCAGCATGGAGAGAACCCGGTTATAAACAATCGGTTGGAACCCGGAAAGATTGATCCTGCCAGGATACCCTTACCGATATTCAGTGTATTATACTTTCCTGTCAGGTGAAGCCCCAGGTCGATGGGTCCGAAGAAATCACCTACTGGATATCGTTTGAACTTGTAGAAGCCGGTAGAAGCGTCGATAAATAGTACTTTCAGGTTGTAGTTCATTTATTCCTCCGGAATTTTGTGTATACACTAATTATAGTGCCTCGAATGCGGGGCTGTCAACGCCGGTAATAGAATAGGTTATTGTATATTGTGGATAATTCCGTTGTAACATTAATATATTCTCCCGTCGGTGCCCGATGTATTCTTCGGCGTGTACTTCGGGAATATGTATATGAAGACCGTTGGATATATTAATATCACTTCTACAGTAATTTGAAATTTCTTTCGAAAGTTGCCTGTAGCGGTATCTTGCTTTTACCATGAATCCGAATGCCGTGTGATAGGGGCCGGCGATGATGGCATCCTGATGCGCATTGTCAAAGGGGTGTAATCCCAGCCTGATCACCGGTATATTATTTGTCGTAAACATTTTGTACATGGGTACGCATCGTACGATTGCCTCTTCCAGTGTCATCGGTGTGTATGTGCCATCACGGTATCGTCTCTCAAGCTCGGTGCCTGAAAGCACAATAGCAGGATATATCCGTATTCCGTCGGGGTCTTGCTTAACGGCTTCTTCGGCCGATTGAATGGCGTCATCAACAGATTCTCCCGGAAGTCCCGGCATCAACTGGATGACCAGCTGGAAGCCATGATTCTTTACCTGCCTGCAGGCAGCATATACGTCCGATACGCTATGTCCCCTGCGTGATTGTTCAAGTACATGGTTATTGAATGATTGTACTCCCAGTTCAACCGTGGTAACGCCGTGTTCTCTTAAAAGGGACAGCTTATCATTGTCTATATAGTCTGGCCTTGTTGAAAGTCTAATACCGTTAATTTCACTGTTCTTTAGAAAAGGGTCAACTGCCTGCAGATAGTCCCGCTGCATATCCCTCGGAATGCCGGTGAAACTGCCCCCGAAAAAGGCCACTTCCCTGTGTATTACGCTGGCAGGCATGGTGGAGAGGTAGCTTGTGATCTTTTCTGACACATCAGTACCAGTTGGCATTGACATGGTATTGCTGGTGCTGTTCTGACTGCAGAAAGCGCACCTGTGGGGGCATCCCAGGTGGGGTATGAATATGGGTATTGTCGCGTGAGTTTT
>CAZVRB010000042.1:23486-29910 GCA_964629365.1 uncultured Leptospiraceae bacterium | reverse complement strand
AAAAACCTTATTCGCGCCTTAGCGGTAATCCTTTATATATACTTCCTCTGTACCTCTGCGCCACTTTGGTGAATCCTTTTCACGTTTTGTTCAGTTCATAGAGAAGCCGAAGGCCTTTCATGGTGAGTTGGCCGTCGATGATGATGTTTCCTTCAAGGTGGGGGCCGATGACTGATGAAAGTCCTCCGGTGAGGATAATGGTGTTGGTTCTCCCGGTTTCCTCGTTTATTTTTGCCAGAAATCCATCGATCATGCATGTCCAGCCGTAAAAAGAACCGGAAATAAGGGCGTCATGGGTGTTTTTTGCAAGGATAGAAGCAGGTTTTTCGATTGGAACGGTGAAAAGCTGGGATGCCCGCTCTGAAAGGGCATTTATGGATGTCTGCAGGCCGGGGGCGATGAGTCCTCCCTCGAATACTCCGGCAGCGGACAGCACGCTTACGGTCATGGCTGTGCCCATATCGATGATGACCGCATCTATGCCGTAATGGGCATGGGCTGCCTCGCAGTTTACTATCCGGTCAATTCCAAGCTGGGTGATGTCATCATACTGTATGGAAATTGATGTTCTGGACTGGTGTGAAAGGATGATTGGGGAGATGGTAAAGTACTTTTCGGCAATCTGCCGGTACATGCTGTTTATCTCCGGTACCACGCTTGATACCACTATACCTTCTATGGCGGCATTTTGATGTTCAATGATATCATGGGCCCTCAGAAATGAAAGGATGAGGGCGGCTGTCTCGTCCACGGCGGAGTTTTTCATTGTGGTGTAGCGGTACTCACGGGAGGGTGCCCCGTCGCCGGGGAGGTATATTCCCATTATGGTATTGGTGTTGCCTATGTCAAAACCGAGAATCATGCGGGTACTTCTCAAATATCGCTGTGTACTTTTTCGAGCCTGGATTTGAGTGAATAATACGAAACCCGGGCTTCGTCGCGAACGTTTTTATTCGGGTCTTCCATGGCCTTCTCTATGCCCTTGAGGGCGCGCACATCGAACAGTTTTTCAAGGGTGCGCACTGCTTCAAGCCGTACATCATAATATGGGTCATCAAGCAGTTTTGCAACGGCGGGCGTTGCCGTTTTATCCCGCAGCATACCTACTGACCGGGCGGCTTCCATCCTCACAGACTTGTATTCATCGGCACAGGCTTTCATGAGAAGGGGAATACCTTCACGAATCTTGTTCTGGCCGATCTGCCGTACTGTTTCTTCACGCTGGGCTCCCCCTTCGGTCATCCTTTTTACCAGGAGCATGAAGGGAGCGTCGTTTATGGCGTTAAGGGCCTTTTCGGTGCCGATGCTGGTAAGAGACTGATGGGCCTCTTTGCGAACTTCTGGATTATTGTCCACCAGGCATCCTATGAGGGGTTCTATTGACGCTTCGTCGGCTATTCTTCCCAGTGCCTTTGTGGCTTCAAGGCGTATCTGGTAATGCCTGCTCTCAAGGGCGTCCACAAGATGGGTTACCGAATACCGGTCTTTTATGGCCCCCATGGTGCGCATGGCCTCGATGCTGACCATCATCTTCCTGTCCTTGTAGGCAAGGTAGAGTATATTGGATATCTCGGTATCTTCCGTGGAGCCCCTGTCGGCAAGGATACGCAGGGCTTCCATCTTGTCCCTCTGTGAGCCGTTAATGATGATTGACCTGAAGTTTTCAATTATTTCACTGTCACCCAGTTCACCGAACTTGAGGGTGGCGATAGTGCGCACACGGGGATCCGGATCATTAAGAAGATTTCTCAGTTCAGAAAGGATGTCCTCGTCTTTACTCTTTGCCAGGGCAAGAAATGCGCTGAGCCTTATTTCAGGTTTTTTGTGATGTGTCAGCTGCAGCAGTTTATCGACATCGTTTCTTTCTATCAGCCTGTCGACATTCGGAGTGAATAATCCCATAGTGAAAACCTGTCCGATAAGATATTTTCTGATAATTTATAAGTATCAGCAGATAGCTGAAAAGTCAACAGAATATTATATTCCTTTACATTGTACTGCCCGTATTTGGCGGTATCAGATCCTCCAGGGCTTTTCGTATACAGGGCAGGTCATCATCAAAGATAGTTCTGAAATCAAGGATAACCTTTTCATTGTCAATATACCCGGCGATGGGAGGCGTTCGGTGAAGCAGCCGGGCGTACAACTGGTCGGCGGATGTGTCCCGGGGTTGGATGGCCAGTCCTGTTGATGGCAGTGTGCGGGTGGGCAGCGAACCACCGCCAAAAGTGCTTTCAAGGGACACCTTCGATAACAGGGCACGTACCGGGTGGCCCGCCACCTGCCTGAGCAGGCGCTGTACCCGTCGCTGTATGGTTTTTTCGTCCTGAAATATATTCTTCCACAGCGGTACATTGTCAATGGTACCATTGGCGTATTCCAGCAGGGTCTCTTGAAGAAGGTAGTAGGTGATCTTGTCTACCCGCAGCATGCGCATGAGGGGGTTTTTTCTCAGGCGGGCGATGGTGTCCTTCTTTCCCACTATGATGCCGCACTGGCCGCCGCCCAGCAGCTTGTCACCGCTGAAGCAGACAATATCGGGGCCTTCCCGCAGTTCCTGGTGAACGGTTACCTCGAAGGGGCTGGGCAGGCGCCGGTCATTGACCAGGTTTCCGCTTCCCAGGTCGCGTGCCAGCATAATGGAATCTCCCGCCAGGTCTGCAAGTTGTGACAGTGTGGGCATACGGGTGAATCCCTGCTGCGAAAAATTCGACTGGTGGGCAGAGAATATCATGGCTGTCTGCGGGGTTATGGCTTGTTTGAAATCGTCTATTTCGGTTATGTTGGTGGTGCCCACCTCTACGATGCGGGCCCCTGTCTGTTCCATTATATCGGGAATGCGAAATCCACCACCTATCTGGATAAGTTCTCCACGGGACACGATCACCTCGTGACCGCTGCCAAACTGGTTGAGTATGAGAAAGACGCTGGAGGCGTTGTTGTTGACGATAAGGGCGTCTTCTGCACCGGTGAGATGACACAGCAGCTCTTCGGCAAATCCACCGCGTTTTCCCCGTTTCATGGTGGGGAGATGCAGTTCAAGGTTGCAGTAGCCTTTCAGTTCGCGTGACAGCCTGTCAAGAATGTTGCCACCAAGTGGTGAGCGTCCCAGGTTGGTATGGATGATAACGCCGGTGGCGTTTATGACCCGCTGCAGTTTCTCGAGTTTTTTTGAGTCGCAGCGACGGGTTATGTCGTCCATGAGGGCCTCCCGGCTGAAGGTGCCCCCTTCCCGAAGGCGAGAACGGTGTTCTTCAAGCACTTCGCGTGCAAGGGCGAGAACGACGGGATGTCCCAGCTGGTCAATATATTCAGCAAGCAGGTTGTCAGACAGTATCTGCTCAACCTGGGGCAGTTGTCGAAGTTGTTCATTTATATCGTTCATCTATTATCTGCTTTTCTGATCTGATTATCAATAGCGGTAAAGACTAATGTTGTCAAATAAAATAATGAAATGGTATCAGGCAAGTGTTATGGAAGGTGTGTGTGCGCCGTGACACTGCGCGATAACGGTTGCCTGCCGGGCCCCCTTGCGGTGGAGGTGCTCCAGGAGTCTTTCGGCATCTTTCTCTGCAACTGCCAGCAGCAGTCCACCGGATGTCTGCGGATCAAAGGCCAGGTCGGCTATCTCGCGGGGAACTCCTTCTTCAATGGTACAGGTATTACCCACATGATCCCTGTTGCGGTACATGCCACCCGGAATAAGCCCAAGACCCGCGTACTCTATGGCACCCGGGAGCAGGGGAATATGGCCCGCGTCAACCCGTATCTCGAGGTTGTTACCGGAGAGCATCTCACGAAGATGCCCGATGAGACCGAATCCTGTTATATCTGTGCAGGCATGGATAAACGAGAGATCCCCCATATCGGCGATAGCGTTGTTCAGGGTAGTCATGACATCGGTGAAGGGTTGCAGGTGATCGTCCTCGGCAGCCCCCGCCTTGATGGCGGTGCTGATAACCCCGGTGCCGATGGGCTTGGTGATAATGATCACGTCTCCGGGCCTGAGCCCGTTGTTGGTGAGAATGCCATCTGGATGCACCCTTCCCGTTACCGACAAACCATACTTGAATTCCTCGTCTTCAACGCTGTGCCCCCCTAAAAGCTGCACACCGCTGCTTTTTAGAACGTCCATCCCCCCCTGCAATGTTTTCTGTAAAATATCCAGGGAGAACTTTCCAAGGGGAAAGCATACGATATTCATGGCGGTAAGGGGGGTACCACCCATGGCGTACACATCCGATAGGCTGTTGCACGCGGCTATCTTGCCGAACACGTAGGGATCGTCAACGATGGGGGTGATAAAATCCAGGGTTTGCACCAGGGCCGTGTGGTCATCTAACCGGTAGACCCCGGCATCATCACTGGATTCCATGCCCACAAGTACGTTAGGATCAATGGGGACATCAAGCCCCCGCATGACTGCCTGCAGGTCCGCCGGACCTATTTTAGCAGCTCATCCCGATCCCTTCACCGACTCGGTGAGCCGCTGGGTGTTCAGTTTTTTAATGTCACATGATTCGCTCATAAAACTGAATATATAAAATCAGTGTTTTCGATGCAAGCATAATTATCAGGTCGTGTGAATATTACGAAGGAATATGATCAGGTGGCCGTATTTCGTTAAGGCTGATTGAAACTGAAGGACAGGTGGTGACACACAGGCCGCAGCCGATACAGGTTTCCGGTGAGATCATGGCAAATCCCTGCGGCATGCTGATGGCTTCCATGGGGCAGATATCCATGCACTGGGCACATCCCGTGCAGGTGTTTTCATCAACCACCGCGCCGAAACGGCTTTTTGCCAGAACCCCGGCGGTGGGGGCGTTTCCGGCGAAGCTGAGCATCTCGCAGCAGCAGGTGCAGCAATTGCATATGGCGTTACCCATGCCAGACCTGTTCTCCACCAGGTGCACCAGCCCGGCCTCTTCTGACTGCTGCAAAATATCCAGGGCCTCGTTTTTTGTGATCTGGCGACCTGTGCCCCTTTTGATGGTGTACTCGGCTCCACGGTTCATCTGCAGGCATACTTCCAGGGGGGAGTCGCATTTTTTCTTGGAAAGACGGCATACGCAGTCAACCACCGCAAGGGTTTCAGCCTCTTCTACCATCTTGCGGGCATCTTCGCTTACCAGCACCTGGCTTTGTGTTTCCAGGTTCACGTTAATGGGGACCACCCGCATAAAGGAAGGTATTCCATGGGTGGTAACCAGTTTCAGCAGTTCGGGATACTCGGTATCCATGAACTCTACCCACAGGGAAACAAGGCTTTGTGGAATCTCTTTCCAGAGCAGGGAGGCGTCATGAAATTGTATGATATTTCGGGGCATCCGCCATGTGGTCACCCCGTTCTTTATTTTCTCAAAGACCGCACCCCTCATGAAAAGTTCATGAAGCCGGGTTTCAAGTTGTTCTGTGTCCATGCCAAGGCGGGTGGAAAGTTCTTCCACCGTACCGGGAAGGGCGTTGAGTATCCCCGCGTCAACAGGATCGGCCACCTCTGCCCATATCCGGGGCAGGAGAGATGATTGCTCAAGAAGCAGTTTTTTTGACAGTTCTTTGTATATGCCTGTAGTCATGGTTGTCGCCTCCCGTGTTGTTGCTGGTAGTGTATACAGTTTTTATTGAAAGGTGCAAGTTAAATTTGGGTTGTCTGGGCAAACACATTCCCAAAAAGACGTGGAAAAGTTGCCATGTGAAGTGGAAATGTGTTTGCCAATTATCCCAATGGGTGTGCTACATTTAAATTATCATAAAAAAGAGAATACACATAGATATGCAAAAAACAGCTATTATCGGCAATGGATCTATTGATGATTATTCATGGCTGAAGGGCGAGCTTGTCAAGTATACCACAATAATTGCGGCCGACGGGGGCGCCAATCATCTGCACAGAATTGGCATGAGGCCTGACGTACTGGTTGGCGACCTGGACTCCATTGAGGTTGCCGTTGACCCTGACACGGTAATTTTTTCTTACCCGGTGGATAAAGACGCAAGTGACATGGACCTGTCAATCCAATATGCCTTATCCATGTCACCTGCCCCCATAGATATTTTTGGAGCACTGGGAGGACGGGCTGACCATCATTTTTGCAATATCATGGTATTAGCAAATTATGATGCTGTAATTACAATAAAAACAGAAAATGCCAGTATCAGGTGTGTGCATGAATCTGCTGCTGCGCAAATCCACAGGGAAGGAAGCGGCGTAAATACTGTTACCATCATGCCTCTTGATATAACCGCAACTGTCACAACACGCGGCCTTGCATTCAGCCTTCACCATGATGTGCTGGAAAGGGGAAGCAAAGGTCTCAGCAACCGCATGATCGAAGATACCGCATCTGTGCATGCAGGATCAGGGACTGTTATCCTTTTTCATACCTGGCAGGTACCGGAAACCGTATGATCTGCGATAATG
>CAZVRB010000042.1:0-23386 GCA_964629365.1 uncultured Leptospiraceae bacterium | reverse complement strand
GAAACCGGTATCTCAATGAACAAACTGGAGGGTATAACAATGACCCTGTATAATAACAAATACCGTATAGAATCTGCACGGTTGCGGGGATGGGATTACTCATCGCCCGGATATTATTTTATTACCATCTGCACGCAGAACCGGGAATACCTGTTTGGTGATATTATCAACGGGGAAATGGTTTTGTCGGGATGCGGGGAAATTGCACATCAAATATGGCAGGAAATACCGGATCATTTTGATAATATCCGGTTGGATAATTTCGTGGTTATGCCCGATCATATTCATGGAATTATCATTATTGATAGAGATGCGATTAATAGCGTCTCTATCAATAATGGGGGCGGTATAACAGGTGAATATAATCCAATGATGCACCAGAATATATCAAGAATTATCCGATGGTATAAAGGCCGTACAACATTTGAATCCCGTAAAATCAAATCTGAATTTGCATGGCAGGGCAGGTTTCATGATCATATAATCCGCGATCAAAATGCATTGAACAGTATTCGTAAATATATTTTACAAAACCCGAAGAATTGGAAAAAAAAGAAAAAATCCTTTCCCAGGTAAAGATAAAAATATTAAAAAAAATGCCATTTTTTTTTCTGCCGGGGGTCATTTCTGCGTATGTAAGGGTAATGACATGTATATAATGTGACCATAAAAGGGTCACGGGGAAGGTGGGTTTCTGATGACTGAATTACTTAAGAATGGAATACAGGATATGCCCCTGCAGCGATGTGAGAAGGGGGAGGACATACGGGTGCTGGCAGACTATGAACTGGTGGCCATAATCATCGGAACGGGGTCGCGCAGCAGAAACGTGCTTGAAGTTTCGATGGACGTGATGAAACAGTTTGTATGCGTGGATGACATGTACCAGGCTGGTATTCGTGAGATGGCATCAGTAAGCGGTCTTGGGATAAAGAAGGCCATTCGGCTTCAGGCATCCATTGAGCTGGGGAGAAGGCTTCTGCTGCCCAGGGAGGTGGTGCCGCCGGTTGACTGTCCACAGAAGGTATGGCGGCTGCTGCATGGTGAAATGGCATGTTCACGGAAAGAAGAATTCTGGGTGCTGGTGCTGAATAACAAAAACCACGTGCTTCGAAAATCAAGGGTGTCGGTTGGTACCGTGTCCGAAACAATTGTGCATCCCCGGGAGATATTCAGGGAAGCCATTCGAGAGTCAGGCTCATCGGTTATCGTGGCCCACAACCACCCTTCGGGAATTCTCACCCCCTCTCCCCATGATATTCATACCACCAGGCGGCTGCATGAAGCCGGTAAGCTGGTGGGTATTCCACTCATTGACCACCTTATAGTAAGCAATACATCCTATCTCAGTCTGAAAGAAGAGGGTTATATCCCGGAATAACATCAGGCAGGCCCTGTTTTATCCGGGTTTATATTTTAGTTCTTGAAATAATCAACGCGGCCTGTAGAATTTTGCCGCGTATGGATTTTAGAACTAGTATTTCCCGGATGGTATCATAATGAAGAAAACAATTATTATAATGATTTCTGTGTATCTTGTGCTGGCAGGATGCGCGGGTGGAAGGATGTTCACTTATAAGGGTACGATTGTACCGGGGAAATGGGTGTATGACCTGGAAGTACCCTGTACCCGGGAGGGCTGCCAGCAGAAGGTAAAAATACAGTTATATTTTCCAAAAGACTATAAGGCGGGAGAAAACAGCAGGGTGCTGATCGCGCTGCCTGAATATGATGGAACCATGTCAGACTGGAGGGTGAATACGGCCATAGAATCATACGCAGACCGCTATGGGATAGTGATCGTGAGTCCGGACATACGCAGATGCGTGTATGCCACTGAATATTTTCCGGAGACCAGGGTCAGGTGGGGGGAGATATCCGCCCCGTCATGGCTGGGAGAAGAGTTGGTGCCATACCTGCAGAGAACCTTCGCCATTGCCGGTGACAGGGGGAAAACAGGCATATGCGGATTCGGCATGGGTGCACGGGGGGCATTTATGACTGCCGCCATGTATCCCGGATTATTTATTTCGGCAGGAGGACTTGCGGGATATTATGATAAACAATCCGTAATACGAAACAGAAACTTTACGGCAGTGTATGGTAAATACAGGGATTTCAAGGACAGGTGGAAAGAGAAGGATAACCTGATTACCATGGTCAAAAGCATGAACGATTACCATGTATTTATTGCTCATGGGGACAAGGATAACTCGTCCCCCATCGGGCAGTCACGGTTAATGGCCATTCGCTTTAAACAGCTGGACAGGGGGAAGGGAGATATAAAACTGCAGTACGTTGAGAAAAAATATAAAGTGCATGACTGGGAATTCTGCAGGTCAAGTCTAAATCAAATGATGGGTTTTTTCGACGAAAGCCTCGAGAAAGAACGCTGATGACTGAATTTCGGGTAAAGAAAGCCGGTGTGTGGATGTTGGTGGCGGCCTCATTTCTTTTGTGCCTTCACTGTTCACAAAGACAGGTAAAAAAATCCGGTTATACCTGCACCATGCATGGTACGCATCATTTTACAGACAGATCGCAGCTTGCTGACTGTCTCGATGTGAACAGCGATGAGCTTGAATCGTATTATATATTCAGGGAAAAAGGATCGGTGCAGGGCAACCAGGATGTTTCAGCTGAAGCTGTCCGGGTCAAGGACAGGGTGAAAGATCGAATTGTGAACCTGATGGTGCGCAAACTGGAGGGTGCTATTGGACAGGCCCTCTACACGCGATGGCGGTTTGATTCCATGTCGATGCGGGTTCCTGTAAAATTCAGGGAATTCAGAAAGACCGAAGGGGATATAACCGGCATCATTGTTATCGGAATAATAAAGAAAAACGAGTTCGAACCACGAAACATTATCAAGTATCTGCCACTCGAATACAAGATGCAGATCATGAAAGACGAAGACGAATAGATAATAATATATTTATACAAAGGTTACAGGCAGGGATTTATAATGAGAACACTTGGATTGGATATAGGGTCTATAACAACGAAGGCGGCAATCCTGGAAGATGGAAAGCTTCTTGGAACGAAAGTTGTGTTTACAGGTTATAATGCCGAAAATGCCGGAAGAAGGGCAGTGGATGAACTACTGGCAGAACTGGGAATCTCACAGGAAGAAATTGAAAAAATCGTTTCAACAGGGTACGGAAGGAACAGTGTTACACTGGCCGATAAAGCTGTTACAGAGATCACCTGTCACGCGAAGGGTGCCCATTACCTGAATTCTCATATCAGGTCAATAATTGATATCGGGGGGCAGGACAGTAAAACCATTGTCATTGATGAAGACGGGAAGGTAAAAGATTTTGCCATGAATGATAAATGTGCTGCGGGAACAGGCCGATTTCTCGAGGTGATGGCACGGGCACTGGAGGTAGACCTGGACGAGTTCGGAGTTATCTCGTTGTCAGCGGAAAAACCGTCAAAGATAAGCAGCCTCTGTACCGTGTTCGCAGAATCCGAGGTTATATCCCTTATATCCAAGGGTGAAGTACGGCCGAATATTATTGCAGGCATACATGAATCAATAGCCGCCAGGGTTGGGGCAATGGCTCATCGTACAGGTGTAAGGGAACCGGTTATGATGACAGGGGGTGTTGCCAAGAACAGCGGCGTAGTGAAAGCCCTCGAGGAAAAGCTTGATCTCAGTATCGAGGTATCGGTAAACGCGCAGGAGAATGGTGCCATCGGGGCGGCAGTGCTGGCGGCGGAATTGTAAAAAAATCAGCTTTTTTTTCTGCGGGTAAAGAGCTTCTCCCAGTAGGCGATCTCTTCGCTGGACAGTGACGGGTCAACTTCTTTCTCTGGAACCCGGGCTGCCTCCCATTCACGTATTGTCTTTTGCACTTCGTCAGCGAATTCCTCGCTGGTCTTTACCCTGGCCCGGTGCCGGGTTACATACACTATGATATCCTTGTCAGAAGTGATGACAGTTTTCGACCGGGGATTGATGTCTTTTTTAATGAACTGCTTGATAAGATGGTCGGCTGAGTATTCCAGGGAATAGTACACATCAATGGTGCCGCATTTTTCGTTTTTAATCTCGATGGATCTCTCTTTTTTCCCATCAAAAACTATTCGTATATGTTTCCCTGTTATTTTTTCGTATTTTTTCAGAAGAGACAGAAGCCCCTCCCTGGCCCCTACCAGGTCATTTTCGTACATGAGAGCTTCATATTCGGGAAACTTGTATATAAGGTTGAACCCGTCTATAAGAAAGGACATGATATTTTATCCCCTTGAAGCGACAAAACGTTCGATCCGTTTCATTGCCTCCTTCAGGTTATCTATGGAGGTGGCAAATGAACAACGTATATGATTGCCGCAATGTGAACCGAAGGCATCACCGGGAACAACTGCCACTTTTTCTGACTTAAGAAGTTCAAGGGCGAAATCTTTTGCGTTTAACCCGGTTGAAGAGATGTCAGGGAAAACGTAAAAAGCCCCCTCGGGCATATGGCAGGGCAGCCCTATGTCGCGAAAACGATTCACTATGAAATTACGTCTTTTCAGGTAATGTGACTTCATTTTGGAAACATCTTTTTCTGCGCTGGCAACTGCTTCAATGGCGGCATACTGGGCGATTGAGGGCGCGCACAGGGCGGTATACTGATGAATTTTTACCATGATATCAAGCAGTTCCCTGGGAGCGGCGGTATATCCCAGGCGCCAGCCGGTCATGGCATGGGATTTGGAAAAACCATTCAGGTATATGGTGCGTTCTTTCATACCGGGGAGGGATATAATCGAAAAATGATCGGCATCATATGTCAGTGATTCATATATCTCGTCAGACAGCACAATGAGATTGTGTTTTACGGCAAGTGCGGCTATGGCTTTCAGTGTGTTCTTGTCAATAGTGGCACCGGTAGGATTTCCGGGATAGTTTAATAGAATTGCCTTGGTTTTACCGGTTATAGCCTTCTCAAGTGCTTCCAGGTCGATGCTGAAATTATCCTTAAAGTACATGGGAATTGCTATGGGAACCCCCTGTGCCAGCTGTATTGTGGCAGGGTATGAAACATAGCAGGGCTCGAAAAATATAACTTCGTCACCCGGATTTACAATACTTCGAAGAGCCACATCAAGTCCCTGGCTGACACCAAGGGTGATAAATATCTCTTCTTCGGCGCTGTACTCAACCCCTGTGCGTTTCATCACGTAATCGGAAACCAGTTGCCGCAATTCGATTATTCCCTTGTTGGGTGTATAATGGGTATACCCATCCTTGATGGACAATATCCCCGCGTCAGATATTCTCCAGGGGGTAACGAAATCAGGTTCTCCCACACCGAGGGAAATGCAGTCGGGGGTAGAATAGACAATATCAAAAAATTCCCGTATGCCCGAAGGGGACAGCGATTTTCCCAGGTCAGACACCAGTGAGCTTATTTGCTGATTTTTAACAAGTGACAGTTTCACCTTTGACTCCCATGCGTAAAATAATAAATATCAACTATACAATTTTTACTGTATATTATCAATTGTTTTTTCCTGCGTGTGTTCTTTTATAGTATTCATATCATTCTTAAATACATGTTTCCCGTGAATGTTCACGTAGAATATAAATGCTGAAAAAATAACAAGTACAATTGCAAGTATTTTGTACCTTCCCATTACCAGGGCGGCCAGAAGAACAGCAATTACGCCCAGTAGTATGGACCATGTCTGGTACTGCAGTATAATTTCTACAAGTGCTTCCATCTTTTGCTCCTTTATCCATCAATACATGGGTTTATAGTCAAAATGATGAATTGCGGTAATGTACCGGAGGGTGTGAGTTTTCGCCCGCATGACAAAAGAATGGGTGCGGGCACCACCTGAGAAAAACTGTACCCCGGGCAGCAGTTCACCATCAGAGATACCGGTTGCCGAGAACATGTGGTTCTGACCCCTGGCAAGGTCGTTAATAGTATAGATTCTGTCAAGGTCATTTTCGCCGGTCATTCTCACCAGTTCCCTGTCTTCATCGTTGCGGTAGACAAATCGCGCCTGGAAATCGCCATCAAGGCATTTTAATGCCGCTGCGGAGAGAATACCCTCCATGGCTCCCCCAACACCCATCAGGATGTCGATTGACTTATCTTCCAGTCCCGCGGCAATGGCGCCGGATATATCCCCGTCCTTTATCAGCTTGATCCGGGCACCCACCGCACGTATTTTTTGCACAAGTTCACGGTGACGTTCACGATCCAGTATGCACACGGTTAAGTCCTCAATATACTTGTCCTTGGCCCGGGCAACCCTCTTGATGTTAACCTCCGGCGGGGCTGTAATATCGATAACGCCACGGGCAAGGTGACCAACGGCGATCTTTTCCATGTATATCTGGGGTGCTTTGAACAGCGAGCCTCTTTCGCCTATGGTAATGGCCGAGATAGCATTATGTCCCCCCTCCGCACAGGTGGAAGGTCCGTCAAGCGGGCTCAGGGCAAGGTCAACCTCGTGCCCATCGGTAGTACCTGTGGACAGTCCACGGTATAATTCTGAACCGGGATCACTGATTCCGCACACTATGTACCCATTGACGTTAACCGACTTGAAGGCGTTTGCCATGGCTTCAACGGCACTCTTGTAGGCAAGCTCCTCGTCTCCCCTGCCCAGGTAGCGGCTGGCATTCAAGGCGGCGGCCTCTGTAACACGTATTACTTCAAGCGCAAGGTTTCTGTCCATGGTTCCTCCGTTTGCTGCAGGTAACATGTAATTATTCCCGGTTAATGGGTGCACAGGTGAACATACACAGCCGTGCACGTCAAACATTAATCCGAGAGCAGTTTACTGTAGGCATTCTGTTTACGGGTGATGTACTTTGAAGAATACTCATTTTTATGCCATCTCTTCTGCTTCTTCACTGATTTGTAATGAAAAAGAAGCTTTTTCCAGTAGCGCCCCAGTATCACCTGTTTCTTCAGCAGTATGTTCCTGTTGATTACGAAAAGGCGGCCATATAATAATGAGCTGATATACTGACCCGTGGGGGATATCCGTGGTTCATCGGTTTCAATTCCGGTGAAGCTGGTATTCCCTGAACGTGTATCATGGAGGTACAGCATCTGGTCATCACAAAAAGCCGCGGTGCGGGCACTGTGCTGGTAGGTGAGACAGGTGTCCATAGATCCCTTCAGCAGGTAGCTGGAATGCCTTGATGATATATTGTACACCCGTACATTGTACGACCCCGGCCCGCCGTTTCTGTACATTAATGTATTGCTGGCAGTCCAGAAAATTTCGGTAGCGGATGTTATATCGTTCAGGGTATTCTTTTTCAATAGCCCGGTGATGGTACCTTTATAAGAGCCTGCTTCTCCAGCCATAAACAGGGAACTATTGCCACCGGGGGCGGGATACAGGAGAACGTGGGAACTGCCCAGCCCGTAACCGGCATACCTTTTGAAAGGAACTTTCAGGTGATGGGTGCGGGTTGATGTATTAAGGGAATAGATGCCTTTTCCTGTGTTAAAAAGTACCGATGAGCCACCCGGATCAATGGTAAAGTCTGCGGCAGGCCGTTTGAGTGGCAGTTGTGTTGCCTTTCCGTTTATACAATTAAGGAGTATGGTTTTCACCCGCGGGGGGTGTTTGGTATCAAAATATTTAATTACCAGTGAGCGGGTGGACATGGCAATTCCCGAGGTAATCAGGGTGCCGTTGAAACTGTAAATTTTCTTTTTTTTTCTTGTATGGATGTTGAACAGGTAGACGTGATTGATATACGAATCAAGTTCCTTTATGTATACAAGCTGGTTTCCGTTTAGCCATTCAGCACAGATAACGGAGTTGTCAGCGTATGAGGCGGACACGGCGGCATAGGAATCCAGGCGGGTATGTAAAAGCCGTGTATAAGCAGGTGCACTCCTGGATATGTAGATGGAATCCAGGGGCACCCCTTTTGCCGATGCCGGTGACCCGTACAGGGTGAGCATAAGCATTATAGTTGCAGCAATTGCAGCGTATGGAGCTGTACTCCTGTTATTCTGAATCCGGTGCATTATCACCGGTACCGTCTTCAACATCCTTCGGCTTGTCGGCCACTTCGTCTTTTTTTTCGGTTGTATCTGTGCCATTCTCTTCATCGGTATCACCGGTATCAATATTTTCCCCGTTCATTTCTTTTTGGCTGTCAGGTATTGAGGGAATAACGAATTTCTGCCCCGGATAAATCAGGTCGGGGTCCTTGATCTGATCCCTGTTGGCAATGTAAATATAGGGCCATAGTCGGGCGTTATTATAGACTTTATGCGCGATACGCCACAGGCAGTCACGGCTTCCCGGCTTGTATTTCACCACGTATTCCTTCAGGGGTTTATCACCGGTTGCAAGATCAGATGCTGTTTTTTGCGTTTCCTCTTCTGACTGTTTTTCCATCGAGATAAGTGCTTCGTTCAGTATTGTCAATGCTTCCTGTGACTTTTGATGAGAATCGGCATAAGCTTTCTGCTGCAGTGATTCTTCGGCAGCGGCAATAAGTGTTGCTGATGCGGATAGTTTTTCTTTTATTAAAGACGCGTTTTTATGTTCACTTGCCGCGGTATAGGCTCCCCTTGCGGCGTCGAGGGACTCCAGTGCCCGTCCCTTCTCTGTTTTTGCCTGCGCGATTTCAAGTGCCTTTTCTGCCTCGGCTATGCCCGGAAGGGCGTTTTTTATATTGTTATCTTTCAGGCTTGTGGAGGCATCGCTTAGTTGCTGCCTGGCAAGTGCCAGTTCGGCTGCGGCGAAGTCATCACCCCTGTTTTTGGCAATGGTATCGGCCTTTTCGTGCAATGAGGCGATCTTCTCTTCAAGACCGGGGATGCTCTGTCGTGACTTGTCGATGGCCGCCCGGGCGCTTGTAATGGCAGATAAGGATGCCTGGTATGAATCACGGTAGCTTGTTTCACCGAAAAGAGCCTCGGCGGTGCTGATCTGCTCGGCTGTCTTTTTATACTCATCGGGTGCCAGGTTTTCGGCATTGAGCTGGGTGGCTTTGTCATATTCGGCTTTCGCTTCGGACAGTGTGTCCTGTGCCAGCGGGGGTAAAGACTTTTCAATAGCTTCCTTTGCAAGCGCAAGTGATTCTTCCGCGGCTTTTTTCGCGGCGGAGTCCTTTTCATCTTTCAGTAACTGATGGGACTCATACAGTTTTTCCTTTGCCTCCTTGTATTCATCGGGGGCATATTTTTCTGCCTTCACTTCATCGGCACCTGTAATGGTGTAATGTGCCAGTGACATCTCTTTTACCGGTACTTTTAGTCCGCAGCCGGACATGGTACCTGCAATTATGATAATAGTTAGTATGGTAATATGAAAACGGAGCTTTGTAATATTCATATCAGGATTCTCCTGGACAGTTTTATTATATAAATAGAAAACAAAACGCAATGGCTGTTCTCAGGATAGATGATAGCCGTTAAATGTGCAATAAAAAATTGATACTAATCTGCTTGACGGGAAGAATCTGGCCAATATGATAGTTAAAACATACCAATTAACGATTTATGTTCATAATGGAGAACTTGTTATGCGAACACATACTATACAACTTACCCGGCGCGAGTAAATGTCATGCTTAATTCAGAAGTGTTAGTTCTAAACGCAGGTTTTGTGCCAATAAGGATTACCACCGTCAAAGAAGCGATATGCCTTATGCTGGCTGAAAAGGCAGTGTCGGTGCTGGAAGAAGATCGCTTCATAAAATCACCATCGCTTACCCTCAAAATTCCTTCAGTCATTTCAATAATTCACTATAACAAGCTGCCCAGGCGGCGGGTGGTATTCTCGAAGCTGAACGTGATATACCGCGATGATATGCGCTGCCAGTACTGTGGTGAACGTTTTACCATGAGGGAGCTCACCGTTGATCACGTAATTCCCAGGAGCCGCTGGGAGTCAGTAACGGGGAAGTCCATGCGGGATGGGTTTTCCACATGGTTTAACCTGGTGTGCGCATGCAGGTGGTGTAATAACAGGAAAGGCAACAGGCTTCTGCATGAAATCGGCTGGGCCCTTTTGCGTGAACCCTATGAACCTGAATACATGCCCTATATTATTATGAACGCCGACAAGGCCAGGAGAAAGGGATGGGTACCTTTCTGTGGATTTAATGTAAAACTGGTTGAGATGATCGCTTAAACCTTTTTTTTCGTGTAATTCAAGAGTCCCCCATCAAGGAGTATTTCCCGCTGCCTGTCTGAAGCGAACAATGTACAATGTATTACTGTTCCATTCACATGAACCGGTATGCCGGTACCTTTTTTAACCAGCGAACGGACGTCATGTATGGCGAAATCCTGTGATGTATCGATCTTCCCGTAGTCTTTCTCATCGTTAAAAATCAGAGGAAGAATGCCGAAATTGATAAGGTTTGTGGAATGAATTCGCTCAAATGATTTGGCGATGACAACACGAACCCCCAGGTACATGGGACAGATGGCGGCATGTTCCCTGCTTGATCCCTGCCCGTAGCTGTGACCGGCGATGATGGCGGTAAAAATCCCCTTCTTCTTGTTTTCAAGAGTATACCCTGAAAATTCCGGGTTTACATTCTCAAATACGTAGCGTGAGTATTCAGGTATATTAGAACGGAATTTCAGTCTTGGACCTGCAGGCATTATATGATCGGTTGTGATCTTGTCACCCACCTTGAGGCCGATGGTTCCCTGTATCTCGTTCATCAGCGGTTCGGTGTAGGGTGGATCACCGATGTTTGGTCCCCTGAATACGGGCTCATCCGAGGTAAACGGGGGTATGATCATGGAGTCATCGATGACAAAGCTTTCGGGCATGGGTATTGACGGGTAGTCATCGGCAGGCTGGTCAAGGGGATCAACCAGCGTTCCGGTAAGCGCCGAAAGGGCGGCTGCCTCAGGGCTTACCAGGTATATCTGACCAGTGCTGGTGCCCGATCGGCCCTCGAAGTTACGGTTGTTTGTTCTGAGAGATATCCCTTCGGTGATGGGGGCCTGTCCCGAGCCGATGCAGAAGCCGCATGCTGATTCCATGATACGGGCGCCGCTGGCTATCAGGTGGGTAAGCAGGCCGTCCTTTGCCAGCATCTCAAATACCTGGCGGGATCCCGGTGCCACGATGAAGCTTACCGACGGATGGGCCTTTTTATTCTTGAGTATGGCTGCCACGGTGGCAAGGTCTTTATAGGAGGCATTGGTGCAGCTTCCGATGGCTACCTGGTCAACCTTCATTCCCTTGATGTCTGATATTTTCTTAATGTTGTCAGGTGAATGAGGACATGCCACCATGGGTTCAAGGGTTGAGAGGTCTATCTCGATTATCTTCGCGTAGCTGGCATCGGGGTCGGGTAGTATTTCAACCCACTCGTCTTCCCTTGACTGTGCTTTTAAAAATTGCCTGGTTACCTGGTCGCTGGGAAACAGCGAGGTGGTTACCCCCAGTTCTGCTCCCATGTTGGTGATGGTTGCCCTCTCGGGTACGCTCAGTGTATTGATGCCGGGGCCGGTATATTCAACAACAGAGCCCACGTTTCCACGGGTGGTAAGCAGTTCAAGTACCTTCAGTATCACGTCCTTGGCGGTAACCCACGGGCGCAATGTGCCGATGAGCTGAATGTTCACCACCTTCGGACAGGTCATGTAGAAGGGGCCCCCGCCCATTGCCACTGCCACGTCAAGCCCCCCCGCGCCGATGGCGATCATGCCGATGCCGCCGCCGGTAGGGGTATGGCTGTCAGAGCCAAGCAGGGTGGCACCCGGCCTGCCGAAGCGTTCAAGATGCACCTGGTGGCAGATGCCGTTTCCCGCCTTCGAGTAATAGATGCCGTACTTTGAGTTCATGGTTTGAAGGTACTTGTGGTCATCTGCGTTCTCAAAACCCATCTGCAGGGTATTGTGATCCACGTAGGAAACCGAGAGCTCAGTTTTCACCCGGGGTATGTCCATCGCCTCAAACTGCAGGTATGCCATTGTTCCGGTGGCATCCTGGGTGAGGGTCTGATCTATTGTTATTCCTATTTCTTCACCGGCTTCACACCGGCCTTCAACAAGATGTGATTTCAGAATTTTATAACAGGCTGAATCTCCCATTGCTACCTCTCGTCTTAAATAATGTATCGGAGTAAGGTTCAGAGTGTGGGAAAAATGGAAAAAACGTCAACGATAAAACGGTAACGAGATAAGCCAGTGTACGCATTGCTGCAGGTTCTCTTCAATTCGCTGCCGCACATCTGACGGTGCAGGTGGAACAGAATTATCCTGTTGCAGTATAGTATGGATGGTGCTTTGAAGGGTGGACGGGTCAAGGGTGTCCATGACTCCCAGGTTGTAAACGGGCAGGGGCGTGATGTCTGCCAGGTGTGAATGATACCGGGTGGGGTTGACGCTGAGCAGGGCGCATCCGCAGAGATGGGCCTCGTACAGCAGTATGCCGAAATGTGACAGCACACAACGGGAGCGAAGCAGCAGTGAAGTATACTCGGCCGGTTGTTCTTTGCCGGTATCACCTGACTGGATGATACGGCTGCGGGAACCCTGCAGAATGCCAACGGTTATGCCCGGAGGAAGCAGTTGTTGTATTTTGGCGGCATGTTCGTCCACCCCCATATTGCCGTTGTAAATTGAGATATCGATGTCTTTTGTAACGGGCTCTGACCCCTGTGTGATGCCGGTATAGATGCCGTAACCATAGAGGAAAAATTTGGGTGACCCCGGCCCGGCCGTCAGATCATTGCCCGGACGGGGAAGCAGGTACAGGCGGCCATCGGCCAACCCGGCACCCGTGCCCTCGTCGTCTATCACCAGCACCGGGGCAGCCTGGCGCAGTGTTTCCATGTTTTCGGGGGTTGAATCACGCATGTCGCGTATGATGAGATCGGTGCGGGGTGGCACGTCGCCGGTGAGAAAGGGGGTGATCTCCCGGGGAATGTGAATAGTTTTTTCGTGCAGCTGCATGGTGGCGGTGTGTGATGTGTGATGGTTGAGGTACCATGCAAGGAGCATCATCCGCTGCAGGTGTCCCGTTCCCGTGAGGGGGCCGGCGCTTGTAATGATATGATAATGGCGCTCAGGCATCGTCACCTTCCCACGAGGTCATGGGACGCTGCGTTATCCCGCTGTTGATGTCAAGGTAGGCGGGGTTTTTTTGCAAAAATGTTATTACCGATTCAAGGGAGAATATGCTGCCGTCATAGAGATTTTCATAGAGCACGGCGGCAAGTGCGAAATCTTCCGGGGTATCAACGGTGAGGCGCAGGTCAGGGAAGGGTGAATGAAATCCCGATGGGGTGTGCACTATGGAAAACTTTTCCGGATGTTCCTTGATATAGGGGGACACGTGCTCCCGGTGATAGGGCTGGCTGCTTTCCCGGTATGCCTGTTGCAGGGCGTCAAAGCTGATCACCTCAACGGCTGTTCCCAGGGGGAGGCCGTCAAGGGTAGAGCGGTGGGCATTATGCTCTATGGCGGTGCGCAGGGTGTTGCCGGCATAGCCGGGGTCGGTGAAGGGATTGTCGCCGGTTATTCTCACGATATAGTCGCCGCCGAACTTTTCGGCTGCCATGTAGAATCGGGCAAGTACATCCTGGTTTGAGCCGGCGAAGGATTCTATTTCCATAGTGTCGGCCAGTGCCAGGAGGGGGCGGTTTTCAGTATCATCAGGCACCGCAAGCACCACCCGGTGAAGGGGAGTTATCTCTTTGCTCCTGCTGATCACGTGGGCGATCAGGGGCTTTCCGGCCAGTGGTTTTAAGACCTTGCCGGGAAGCCTGGTTGACTGCATTCTTGCCTGTATTATGGCGGTAACCCGGGGTTCGTTCATAGGTTTTTTGTTTCCGGTTGTATCAGAAATTGAAGGTGAACCACTCGTCGCAGACGGCACAATCAGGGGAGGTGGACAGGTGGCCCCTGTAATCATTCAGAAAGGCCGGTGCGGCATCCTTCCATATGTCAACCATGGATTTTTCGGCAAGGCTGCCGGCCCTGTTCTTTCCGTCGACGTCCTGCTTGCAGAATGCCACGGTGCCGTCGTAAAGTATGTACATATCACGCTGCAGGTGCCAGCATGGTGTTCTTTCAAATGGGGTGAGGTCTGAATACCGCCTGTCTTCTATTCTTCCCAGGCAGGTGTTTTGTTTCTGCAATATTATGGACACCTGCTGTTTTTCCCAGAAATCGTAATACTGGTCAAGATGGGGTTCGGTCTCGTTGATCTTCATTACCTGCACGAAAAGCTGATGGGCGGTGTCTTTCAGGGCGTCCCTGAGGCGGGTAACATTTGCGTTGACCGTATCAAAATAATCGGCGCCGTGAATTGACTGGTAGGTGCTGCTGTCCACGGCGTTTATGTTCACGATGGTTATTACCTTTGCACCGGTAATGGACTGCAGGGCGGTGGCGTAATTGCCGTCTGCCAGTATGCCGTTGGTCTCTATTACAATGGTATCAACTGATGTGTTTTCTGCTATCTTTTTAAGCATTGAGTAAAAATTTTCATGCATGAGGGGTTCACCTGAACCGCCCAGGCATACGGTAGTTGGAAGGGAGAACTGGTTAATCCCCTCAAGCACGGTGTCAAGTGTGCCGCCTGTCATGGGGCCGTGTTCATGATCAAGGGTGTTCCTGTAACAGAATACGCAGTCAAGCTGGCACCCGCCGTATAGTTCAAGTTCGATGTAGGTGGGGGCTACACGCAGCACATCCGGGTTGTCTTTTACCAGTGATTCTATGGCGGCATAAGGGGGTATACCCCCGTGTACCCGGCTGATGTTTTTCATTACCCGGTTATTCAGTGGATCAGAAGACCTGAAGCTGAGGCGCAACTGGCGCAGGTCGGGATTTTTGAAATACAGTTCTACGTCAAACTGGTTGATGTTTGACTGTATAATCTGGCGAAATGACAGTTCTTTGTCATAGGAGGCGGGGACAGAATCGATGAGTTCTTTGGAATAGACCTCGCAGGCATACCCTTCGGGTAAATTCCAGGAATAGGTGTATTCCGCCCCGTAGCTGGTATGATGCTGTATCATGTCTTCAATGATTTCGGCGTCAAGAAAGGGGGCATCAGCGTATACTTTTATTATTGTAGCAGCACCTGTTTGCTGGAATGCCTGCTTCCAGAAGTCTATGGTATCACTTCCTGTTCTTGAAATGACACCCTTTGTACCCTGAAGCTTTCCGGAGTATTCTTCCGGTACTGAATAGATAATGTTATCAAACTGCCTGTTTTTGGTCAGCAGGGTATTCAGGTGTTCAGGGACGTAGATATCGTTAAAAGTCAGCAGTTCATCATTAAGGATGCCGGTATCAACATAAATAAGCAGAGAAAGGCCCACAGGGTCCCCCTTTATGACTTCACGTAGTTTTCCATGTATATCTTTATGTCGGATTCTCTGCGCATCTGGGCAACCCATTTTTCAAACTGCACCTGCATATTTCGCTGGTAGAGCATGTTCAGTATCCTGTTCTCAACAGCTTCATAGGGCATGGCCCGCCGGCCGAGGTATTTTACGATATGATACCCGTAGCCAGACTTGATGACCCCCGATATCCGGCCCGGCTTGCGCATGCGGTGAACCTTGTTTGCCATGTAGGGATCAAGTTCGGCAAGGCTGACCCAGCCAAGATCGCCGCCGTTTCGGGCCGACCCGGGATCCTGTGAATATTCAGCCGCGATCTTTTCAAAGGATTCTCCCCTGATGATACGGGTTCGAAGGTTCTTTACCTCCTGGCTTACCCGTTTTTCTTCGGAGAATGACCTGTCTTTGGGGCGTATGAGGATATGTTTCAGGTGAACCTGGTATCCCAGCTTTCTCCGGTTATTCTTGAACCATTCCCGGGCCTCTTCATGCGAGGGTGGTGACACCCCGATGGCGATAGAGATGACCTGTTCGGTGGTAAGCTGCTGACGGATTTCATCTTTATATTGCGAAAAGGGCATTTTTTCACGTTGTTCAACAATTTTTTTAAATTGATCCAGTGAATCGATGTTATTGCCGCGCATCAATTTTTTTATGTGGATCATCACCTTCTCTTCGCTTACAAGGATGGCCTGCCGTTCGGCCTCCTGGCGTACTATTGCTTCCTGTATAAACTTATCCAGCACCTTGCTTTTCTCTACATTGTAACGGCTCTTTCTTATTTTCTTGATGCTGGTTAAGCGGTCGAATTTTTGCTCAAGTTCACTTTTAATTATGGGGGTGTCGTTTACCACCGCGATTATACGATCGAATACTTCCCACGAAGATACCGCGTGGGCGTTCCCCAGTATAAATATGAAAGTGAGACACAATGAGATCCTCTTGATTGTCATATAGTTATCCGTTTATTACCAGTTTTTGTATCGGGATGCCGTCTCCGCCGAAAAACATTTCCTTGAGACGCTGCATGGCATCGGTTATATCTGATGAATATAATTCAATAGTGCCATAGGTGTCAGGATTTTCAAGATTTTTTTCTTTAAGAATATCCACAACCTCGCAGGCTATCTCTTCACCGGTATCGATGAGGTCCAGTTCCGGGTAGACATCGTTAATGGATTTTTTTAACAGTGGAAAATGAGTGCAGCCAAGTATTACCGTGCGTACTCCCTGGTCAACCATTTCCTGAAGATATTTTCTTGAGGTTAGCCGGGTTATCTCGTCGTCTATCCAGCCTTCTTCGGTAAGGGAGACGAAAAGGGTTGCATGCCGCTGAACCACCCGTATGGTGCTGTCTATCCGGTGAATGGCCTGAACATATGAGGCGGACTTAATTGTTGCCCTTGTGCCGATTACCCCGATGGATTCACCATTCAGGCGGCCGCATGCTGCCCGGGCGCCGGCGTTGATTACCCCAATAATGGGGATATCGTTCTCTTTCTGCAGTGTTTCAAGTGCCGCCGCGGAAGAGGTATTACAGGCTATAACGATCATCTTTACGTCACGTGAGCGCAGGTAACCGGTTATTTCGCGGGAATACCGTGTTATGGTTTCCATTGATCGTGTGCCGTAGGGAAACCGTCCCGTGTCACCGAAATATATGATGTTCTCTCCGGGCAGAAGATCGGATATTGCCTTGCACACGGTGAGCCCGCCGATCCCTGAATCAAAGATACCTATGGGTTGTGTGGACATCGCTGCAGTTATTCTCCAGTCGTGTTGTCTTCGTTTTTTTTGTACAGCATGTATTCGATCCCGTCAACCAGGGCCTGCCATGACGCCTCGATTATATTCGTTGACACACCCACCGTTCCCCAGTGCTTGCTTCTCATTTTTTGATCAATGAGTACACGGACAGATGAACCGGTACCTTCTTTTTCATTGAGCACCCGTACCTTGTAGTCTGACAGGTGAAGCTCGCGAATTTCCGGGTAGAAGGTTTCAAGCGCCTTCCGCAACGAGTTATCAAGGGCCTCAACCGGGCCGTTGCCATTGGCGGCGGTGTGCTCTACTATGCCGTCAACTTCAACCTTTATGGTGGCTTCACAGGTCATCCTGTTGAATTCGTCCTTTTCTGTTATAACCCTGAATCCCTTCAGGGTGAAAAAAGGTACATATTCACCGGTAGCCCGCCTGATGAGCAGTTCGAATGACCCTTCGGCCGCTTCAAACTGAAATCCCTGGTCTTCCAGTTCTTTAATGTCTTTAAGTATCTTTGTGGGAAGAACAACGTCCCTGTCAAGCTTGATTCCCATCTCCTGCGCCTTGAAGGCGATATTACTTTTACCCGCCAGCTCTGAAATGAGAACTTTACGCCGGTTGCCAACCACCGAGGGATCAACGTGTTCATAGGTCTTTGTATTTCGCTTGAGGGCGGACACGTGAATTCCACCCTTGTGGGCGAAGGCGTTGTCCCCCACGTAGGGTGCCCGTTCGTTATGTGCCAGGTTGGCTATCTCGCTGATGTAGCGGCTCACCTCGGTGAGGTGTACCAGTGATTCATCGGCGTTGGTTTTATATCCCATCTTCAATGAAAGGTTGGGCAGCAGCACGGTAAGGTCGCAGTTGCCGCAGCGTTCACCGTACCCGTTAATGGTGCCCTGCACCTGCACGGCTCCGGCCCGTATGCCTTCCTGTCCATTGGCGATGGCAACACCGGCATCGTTATGAGGATGAATTCCCAGTGGAACATCAACCGAATTCAGCACTGTGCTGGTCACCTGGTACACTTCATGACTCAGGGTGCCGCCGTTGGTATCACACAGGCATACCAGGTCTGCACCGGCTTCCTGTGCTTTTGCCACCGCCTGGAGGGCGTAATCGGGATTTGCCTTGTAGCCGTCGAAAAAATGTTCGGCATCTAGAAAAACCTCGAATTGCCGGTCTTTAAGATAGGCGATGGTGCCGTAAATGAGTTCAAGGTTTTCATCAAGGCTTATATTCAGGGCGTCGGTAACATGAAAGTCCCAGCTCTTGGCCACGATGGTGATGGTGTGGGCCTGTGAGTCCACAAGCTGCTGCAGAAGGGTATCCTCCTGGTATGAGAGTTTGGGACGTTTCGTGGATCCGAAGGCGGCAATCTTCGAATGGCGAAGGTCTGCCTTGCGGATCTCTGAGAAAAACAGGTTGTCCTTGGGATTAGAGCCCGGCCACCCTCCCTCGATGTAGTCGATTTTTAACTTGTCCAGCTCTCTGGCGATACGGATTTTATCATGCAGGGAAAAGGAGATTCCGAAGGTCTGGGCCCCGTCACGCAATGTTGTATCATAAAGTGAGATCATTCTTTTTTGTTCTGTTTTATTGCTCATCATGGTATCCGGTAAATTTATTTGAACGATAACCTGCCCGCAGGTTACTTGTTTTTTTATCCCGCCTTTTGATGTGATTGTCTACCTCAATGAAACATGGACAGTTTTAATTATACTGAGATGCAATGGGTAAGCCGGGATAGTATATAAATATAATACGATTTTTTTCCAGTACAAATATTATTTAAATTATCATTTGTGTCTATAAAAATTAGTCACCGAAATGCGACGGCTGAAGAGGCTACCCTACGGGTAAAAGGCATTAATGCAAGGATTTTTCTTCGGGGGGCGTACGGTTCGAATACTTCATGAAAAATACTTGTAAAATGAGCCCGACTCAGTCAAAAATATATACAGGTGTTGCCGCGGTTTATAAATTATACAGGCGTTTCTATATGAAAAAATTTGACCCTACACAACTCGTAGAAAGCCAGCTTCTTAAAACCTTTACATTGCTGCGTATCGCGGAATGGCTGCTGGGTGTGTTGATCCTGCTTCTTCCAGCGGTTGCGATTATTATTCCCTGGGACATTCAATGGAATAAAGAATACCTGGTTCTCCTGGTTACCGGCAGCGTGATATATGTTGCCGTCTCCCTGGGGTGTTTTGTCATATTTCATCGAAGCATACGGGTGGCCAGCCATCATTACAGCCTGATGAAAAAAGAGATCAACTGGAAGAATCTCATTATCGGACATACAAACGAGATAGTGATATTACTTGATACCCTGGGGCGAATAATAACATTCAACCCGGCCCTGCTGAAATTATTGAAATTCGAAAGGGACGATCTCATTCAAAAACCATTTCGTACTATTCTTTATGACAAGTCTTTTGAAGACAACATACAGCTGAAGGATTTACTTTTATGCCGTTTTCGGGACGTGTTCATTGGAAACGAGGCAGAGGTGGTGCTTCCATGCAGGGTTAAGAACACAAGCCAGGTTCATACCATTAGCTTCAGGATGATACCAATACTCACACAAGAGGAATTGCAGCACATCCTGGTTGTGGGACGGATGACCCAGAGTGACGTGTTAACCGGAAAATTTCTCAAACACGAATCAAGCCGGTACGTGATCGGTAACAACGTATCCCTGGTGAACCTTCTTACTTACAGGTTGACCCGAAACCTGGAGAACCGTATTGAGCAGGATAAGATTATCAGCATGCAGTTGGGAATCCAGGAGGTTCTCATCAATGCCATAGAGCACGGGAACCTTGGCATCGATTTCAAGACAAAATCTGAGCTCAGAAAAAAGGAAGGTAATTACTGGGAGCTGGTGATGTCGGTCGCTGACAATGAAAATTTAACTGAAAGGACTATTGACGTTTCCCACCAGATGGACGAAGAAAAGGTAATCTACACGGTGAAGGACGAGGGTGATGGATTCGACTGGCAATATTATATGGGCCTTCAATCTGAAAATATCAATACAGGTTTGCTGGAATCTTTTCATGGTATAGGGCTGCAGATGGTGAAAAGCGTGTTTGACGTTTCTTTCAATGAGAAGGGTAACGAAGTGACACTGGTGAAATATTTTGACAATGGGGATAAAGATGGGTGAATATAAAAACCCGGTGCCCACGGTTGACATTATCATTCGGGTGAAAACCGGTAATGACGGTGATGGTGAAGGCATTGTGCTGATATCACGGAAAAACCCCCCATACGGCTGGGCACTTCCAGGGGGCTTCGTGGATTACGGGGAATCACTTGAAGAGGCAGCCGTACGTGAAGCCATGGAAGAGACATCACTGCATGTTGTACTGGAACGCCAGTTTCACACCTATTCTGATCCTGCCCGTGATCCACGTCAGCATACGATAACAACAGTGTTTATCGCCAGGGCAGAAGGAGTGCCTGAAGGTGCTGATGACGCAAAAGAGGCAAGGGTTTTTACAACGGACAGTATTCCGAAGGGATTAGTGTTTGATCACGGCCGTATAATTGACGATTATGTTACTAAACGATACTGAGAGGAGACCTACATGGAAAAGTCCGGCTTCCTGATGAAATTAACCGGTAAGGCAATAGATACACTTACCAGGTTTACACGGGCTGACATACGGGTACATGATGCTGAGCGGATTCCCAACCAGCCGGTTGTATTCGTGGTTAATCACTTTACCCGTATGGAAACTTTTTTTCTACCAAATGTTATTTACAAGGAAACCGGGAAATTTGTGTACGCCCTGGCACATCACAGTTTCTTCAAGGGGGCATTCGGTACATTCATGCAGAAGATGGGTGCCGTTTCCACAAAAGACCCTGAACGTGATAGAACTATTATAGGTTCACTGTTACGGGGGGACATGCCCTGTATTATTTTCCCTGAAGGACAGATGATAAAAGATAAGAAACTGGTGGAGAAGGGAAAATACATGATCTATAATACCGGTATTCGCAGGCCTCCGCATACCGGTGCTGCCCACCTTGCCATGCGGGCCCAGTTTTACAGGGAGGAATTCAAAAACTGCTGGAAAACCGGTGACCGTGAACGGCTGATGGAACTGCAGGAGCGTTTCGGTATTAGCGATGACGAACTGGAAAAGGTAAACAAGCTGGAAACCTATATTGTACCGGTAAATATTACCTATTTCCCCGTGAGGGCAAGGGTGAACCTGATAAACAGGATCGCTAACAAGCTGGTTGACAAGCTTCCTGAACGTATTGAAGAAGAGCTTGAAGTTGAGGGGAGCATGCTGCTGGACGGGGTTGACATTGATATAAACTTCGGAGAGCCCCTGGCGGTGAGTCCCTACCTCGACAAGATACTGGTGAAGCGCAAGATTAAAGACAAGAAATTATACCTTGATTACCAGGACCTCAGGAATGATGTGCTGATGCGAAAGGTGGCCATTGACATAATGTACACGTACATGAGAGAGATCTACTATCATACCACCATTAACCATGATCATGTATTTTCATATATTCTCATGCAGACCAGGGGAAACACTATCTCCCTGGATGATTTCAAGAACCGGGCATTTCTGGCAATCGAGACGATTAAGGATCAGAAGATAAAAACAAATCATACGGTTTTATTCAAACGGCAGGGTAATCTTCTCAGGGATGAGCCCCACCGTCATTTTGATAATTTTATTGATGCAGCCAAATCAGACGGACTGATCTTTATAAAAGATGATATAATCAACATAAAAAAAGAGCACTTTTCAAAATCATACGAATTTCATACCATCCGCAGGGACAATATCGTGGAGGTTTTGAAAAACGAGATAGAACCCATGCGACATGTAACCCGCAGGTTCGACACGGTTGTACGCATGCCGTCATGGTATGCCAGGAGAAAGATTCGCAACCTCATGCTGAAGAAAGACCTTTCCATATTTGAAAAAGATTACCGGGAATATTATGTTGAAAATGAGTCAAAAACTGAAAGCGTGGGAAGCCCTTTTTTTCTCAGGCGCCGTTGTGCAAAAAAAGGGGTGTTGCTTATTCATGGGTACATGGCCGCGCCGGAGGAGATACGGCAACTCGCCGATTACCTTTATAAAAGCGGGTTTACCGTGTACGGGGTACGGCTTCGGGGACACGGAACCTCCCCTGATGACCTGGTGAATCGAAAATGGGAAGAATGGTACGAGTCGGTAAACAGGGGGTACGTGGTGCTTAAAAATTCGGTGAGGGATATGTCTATAGCTGGATTTTCTACCGGGGCGGGACTTGCACTGCTGGGGGCGGCACGAAAGAACGGGAAGTTCAAAACCGTGGTCTCAATAAGTGCACCCCTGAAACTTGTGGATTTCGCCTCAAACCTGGTTCCCGCGGTTGATATGTGGAACAAGTTATTGAAACGTTTAAAGATACAAAAGGGTTCAATGGAGTTTATACCCAATCATCCGGACAACCCCCAGATTAATTACACGAGAAACCCTGTCAGCGGGGTATACCAGATGGAAATGCTGATGAACGAAGTAAATGATTCCCTCAATAACATTGTAATACCGGCACTGGTGATGCAGGGTTCTGGTGACCCCACGGTTAATCCCGAAGGGGCACTTGAAATATTTAAAAAAATTCCCTCCATACAGAAAGAATTAACCCTGGTGTATTCTGAAAAACACGGTATTGTAAGAGGGGATGGCGCCGACGTGGTGCACCGCAGGGTGGAACGTTTTTTGAAGGATAATATGTAAAAGGTCAGAATGTACGGGTGATACCGCCGCCTATCTCGAAAGCGTAGCGGGTGTCATCTGTATCTAACTCAAAAGAAAATGAATCTTCCTCAAACCGGGACATGGTTTCTCCCCTTTGTCTGAAGGTGATCAATAAAAGTGATAATTCAGATCCCGGGGACAGTTGGAGATTGTAGCCGAGAGTCCAGAGCAGTACAGAAAGAGATATCTTATTTACGTTGCCATCGTCCCTGCCGCTTGCATTGTAATACTGATACCCCAGGCCGGTGTTTATGGTTGACGTGTCTGAAAGGAAATACTCAAAACCTCCGTTCAATAATACTCCCCCCTTGCTGGACACGGGGATTGTGTCCTCGTATACAGTTGAAACAGCGTCATTATCATTCAGGGATTTATCCACGAAAATTACCGGGAACCGGTATCCGAATTCCATGGCGATCCCGGTTTTCTCATTTATCTTTGTATATGCGCCGGTAATAATCTGGATACCCTTGTCATATTTCGGCCAGTATTCAGTTGAGTTGGAATCACTTAAACCGGA
>CAZVRB010000041.1:0-30335 GCA_964629365.1 uncultured Leptospiraceae bacterium | reverse complement strand
ATTGTATAGTGATAGGGCATAATTAATTTATTGTCAATATAATTTTATGTCACATAAGAAAATACGTTATTTTCCGTAAATAAAAAAAATGTTACTACTCAGCAATTATCAGGATAAAAATAATTTATTATATGTCTATGACATCTTTATTATCCATCCAAAAAAGCTTATTCTATCATACGGCATTAAATACATGAAACCACCCGCTTCGCTCGATAAACGCGGATGATTAGTGAATAGTGAGCCGGGAGAAGTGAACTGATTCCAGGAATCCGGAAAGAGTGGAATCATTTAATCATGACAGCCGAGTAGTTACAAAATATCATTAATTGAAAAACGCGAAAGTGTAATCTATGCGGGCAGTTTATTTTGATTTACATATCAATTATTGCTATAAATAGAGTCATGAACCCTGTGTTAAGGGTTATTTTTTTATCTATAGACTATTGATCAACGGAAAAAAGATAATGATGCAAGCCTCCACCTTCCAGAAAATATACATGATATTTATACTATTATTAATTTGTGTGTTCACCATCGGGGGAATACTCTACAGCGGCCAGAATGTCATGGATGAAAGAATTGAAGATGTTCTGACTTCGGATACATTCTCCCATCATGAAGTCGTTCGCATGGAATGTGACATTACTGCCTATTGCCCCGGTGCCTGCTGCAATACAGGGGTGAAACGAATCAATGGCAGGATGGTTACAATTGACTGGAGTGACAAGGTGGCAGTTGGAGGACTTTCTCTCAGCAGTATGGTGTCAAATGGGATACACGTGATGGCGGTTGATCCTGATGTCATTCCCCTTGGGTCTGTCATCTATTACGATGGGAGATATTATTTTGCCCTTGATACCGGTGGTTTGATAAAAGGCAGGAAGCTTGATGTACTTGTTGAGAAACATGAAGACACGTTTGTTTTTGGTAAGCGTATGAAACAGGAAGTGAAAATATTCATGCCAAAAAATACTGACGTGGCAGTTGATTATATCAGGAATATCCTGTCAGAAGTATCGCTTTGAAATTACAGGCAGCTAGAATATCCTCACCCCGGATATGCTTTCTGCCACATTGAAGGCATGATCGCCGATCTTTTCGAATTTTGAAAGCATATCAATAAAAAGTAAACCTGAATCCACATCACATTGCCGCTTGTTAAGCCTGCCCACATGTCCCTTGCGAAGTTCCTTTCGAAGCTCATCAATGCGGTCCTCAATTACCCTGGCTTCGGGAAGAATATTTGTGCTCTTTACCGAGATGCTTTTGTGTATAAGTGCCAGTGCTTCCCGTACCTTACCGGATATTTCGTCGATACCCTTTACCGCATGACTGGTAAATTCGATTTTCTGGTCATATTTTCTTCTGATCAGTTTTAATATGGATTCACTCTGATCACCAATACGTTCGATCTCGTTTACCGTGTGCAGCATAGACGAGATTTCCTGGCTTTGATCCTGTGAGATGTTGTGCTGGGATATGGTTACCAGGTAGTCAGATATCTCTTTTTCAAGACGGTCTACCGTATTTTCAAGTTTCAGTATCTCTTCAACCTTGTCTCCCAGTTTCTCTGATGGATTGTGAAATACTTCGATGGTACGGTCAAACATGTCATTTACTATTTCACTCATGCGGCGCATTTCAAGCCGGGCCTGGTTAATATTTATTGCAGGGGTGGAAACCAGCACTGTACTGATGTACTTGAGATGAAATTCGTCCTTGTCCATTTTTCCCGTTGGGATTATAAATATGGCCAGGTTGGCAAGGTACCTTGCAAAAGGTAAAAACAGCAGGGCATTGGTTATATTAAATACAGTATGAAATGCTGCCATGTGATCAGCAATTACAATAGAACGTAATGCGGTGTCAGGATTGGAAGGATCTCCCGGAATTATGTAGTCTACCAGTGGAACGAAGAAATTATGGAATATCAGGAGAACCCATATCACCCCGGACACATTAAAAATCATGTGGGCAAGGGCAGCCCTGCGGGCATCAGTTGAGGCTCCGATGGCAGCGATATTGGCAGTGATTGTTGTACCTATGTTCTCACCAAGTATCAGGGCGCATGCCGTGGGAAAATCAATTAGACCGTTTACGGCCAGAGTCATGGTCATGGCCATTGTGGCACTTGATGATTGTACCAGCATGGTTATGACTCCGCCGATTCCCACTACAAGCAGGGCGGACAATATTGTATCTGCGCTGTACTGGGCCATAAAGTGCATAACCTGCTGAGAATTTCTCAGATCCTGCACCGCGCCGCTCATAATATCAAGACCAAGAAACAGTATTCCAAAACCAAGAAAGATCTCACCATATTGTTTCAGTTTCTGATTGGAAAGGAACCTGAGAAAAAACCCGATCCCAATGGCAGGTAAAGCAAAAGTAGCAATTTTTATTTTAAATCCCAGTATGGCAACAAGCCAGCCGGTAACTGTTGTACCGATGTTTGCACCGAAGATAATCCCTATAGACTGGGTAAGGGTGAGAAGACCCGCGCTGACGAAACTTACCAGCATAACAGTGGTGGCGCTTGAAGACTGAATAACAGATGTAATGAAAAAACCGGTAACCACTCCAAGTATCCTGTTGTTAGTTACCTTCCAGAGAATCGCCTTAAGCCTGTCACCCGCGGCCATCTGCAGGGACTCGCTCATGATTTTCATCCCGAATAGGAAGAGACCAAGACCACCAAAGATGGTCAGGAATATTTCAAACCCACCCATGTATACCTCACTGTGTTATCAGTACCCTGCAGGGTTAATACGTGGGTACTTTCACACAATATGTGTAATCAATTACGATAAAAACTGTGTTACAACTACTTTTATTTGTACGTACGTCAAGAATTTTTATTCAATTTTTAAATGGAAGTGGAATTTCGAACAGAAATAACACCCTTTATCATTGACATTGTGGTGAACAAGAAAAAAACAAGAACGGTGATTAACAGAATGAATTTAACTGCTGCCATGGCTGATGCCATGGCAATTATCATATCAGAAAAAAGTCGGTTGGAAATGATTAAGATATGGAGCAGGTTTTCAACATAGTCAAAAGCGGCTGCCACAAAGGGAGCAAAACAGGCGGCGTACATGAACCCTGCAAGGGGCGGGTTTTCACTGATTGTTCTTTGCCGAAGCAAAAACGCTGCTGTTGAGGATAACAGTAGTGAATATGCAACCGGAAATATGAAATCAAGCCATATAGTAGACAGAAACAGTTCAATACCATCAGGGCCCCAGGATAGCAACACACCCCTGAAATTGAAACTGGTGAAGGCAAGCTCCAGGTATACTATCCCCATTCCATCATTAGCCAGCCTTTGGTCAATACCCAGCAGGATATAGGCAAGAACCACTGTTCCCGTGAATGAGAGTGCCAGGGTAATCCTGCTGGTTAGAATTGTCTCCAGCCATGGGGGCAATATATATTGCCGGCTGCTTTCATTCGTCGGAAGCTTCGTCATCGCTTAGCCTTATCTCGAACGCGGACTTGTTGATGGGGATAGGTATGCTTTCACCGAGTTCATCTTCATTTTGATTTTTTCTGATTGCAGGGATATATCCATGGGTTTTTTCTGTTTCTATCTTTTTATTAATTCTTTCAAGACTGGAGGTGATGGTGCCGTCATTCGGGTCGAGTTTCAATGCCATCTCATAATATTTTTTACTCTCCTGCAGGTTGCCCAGCGACTCATGACATAGCCCGGTATACAGGTAAAGGGATGCCGATTTGAATTGCAGGTTTCTGGCAATTGACAGGTATTCAAGCGACTCTCTAAATTTACCCTGTGACAGAAGCAGTATCCCTATCTGGTAGGGAACACGTGGATTCCTGTTATCAAGCTTCATGGCATGAGTCAAATACTGGTATGCCGGGTCCATGTTCTGCAGGGTTATGTTCAGTGTACCCAGCCTGTAATTTGCCTGAAAATTATCAGGATTTATGGTTAGAATGGCATTGTACAGGTGTACAGCCTTTTCCCATTGTTTTTCTTTTTCATAATTACGGGCAATCTGGCGGTAATGGTATTCTTTAAATGCCAGAATTCTTTCTATATACTGGCGAAGGTCATACCGGTAATCAGCTATTCTTCGCAGCTTGAAGAGCAGTTCGGTTTCTTCCTCGTAATTTTCGTTCAGTTCAGCGGCTTCAGAAAGTTTCAGCAGGGTGTATATTTTGTTGTTTCGTGTAAGGTTTTGTGCAAGGGTGATGCGATTACGAAAATTCATGTATTCATTGTCAACCAGGTTCATAAACCAGTCATTTTTGGAGGTAAGTGAATCCATGTACTTGTTATCGTTCAAAGGTACATTGTGTGGAGCTTTCAGTACCATGTATTCAGCCGGGTGTACGGGGTCTAAATCTACCGTGTCTGCAGGAGAGTCGGTTTCAATCATGTGTGATAGAAAGTGCTCAGTATCCAAAAACAGGTCTGAAAACTCCTCCTGGTTTGTGAGAAATTGACGCATGCTGTTAATATGCCCTTCTTCCAGAAAAAATCCCTTCGGCCGGTCAGTACCTGCGTATACCAGGTAGTTGCCAAATAAAAAGGCAACAGTATGCGTAAATTTCTGACGGACATTGCTGGTGGCTGTTTCCAGAAAACCTGGGTCACAACGGGCAACATCGTATACCTGCATGAATATACCACCGGGGGTCAGGATGTCCCTGATGATATCAGTATATGAAGGATTAAAACGGAAACGGTTTACCTGCTGGTCAAAGATGTTGGGCATGTCCACTATGATTCCATAATTGCCGGCTAACCTGGACAGTGTTTCCAGCACATACTCCCGGTTTGATATGTACAGGTCTTTACCCGTAACAGCAAGCCGCTGATAGTCTATGTTCCTGTCTGGTATATAATCTGTGCAATACAACTCTTCCGTATTGACACCCGGAACCGGATTTTTAAAAAACTTCTGGTACCCGTCAAGAAACAGGATGGATGAATTTTCCGGCATTGCATATAGCTTCATGGGGAAAAGGGCCCTTTTCAGATTACGTACTGATATATTATGGATTTCACATGCCAGCACATCCTGCAGCCTGACCTGGCTTGACCTTGTGATAAATTCAGCGTTATAGTTTATCCTTGTGAGGGTATTGTATCCCTTTGAATATTGAATAAAAAGATCATTGTTTAAGGGGATTTTGAAATTTATATGAAGGATGATCAACAGTGGAATAAATATCATTGAAAAGACGAAGTAGCTTCCCTTTTTTATTGCTCCTTTTTTATGCTGGAATAAGTATAATCCCGGAAACAGAACATTAAGTAATGCCATAACATAAAATATTATAAAAAACCACCTGTAGGTTAATACGTACCAGAATAAAGCTATCATTATGGGAATGGGAATAATGAAAAGAGAAAAGTTCAGTATTGAGAATCTCGTCCTGTGATCATGCTTTTGTGAAATATGGGAGATGTTGTTTGCCAGTGAGAAGCCGAACATGACAGCCGGCACCGCGGCTATCAATGCGCCAGCAGCCATATTTAGGACATTGCTGTATTGTGAAAGTATGATGAATACGGCAATAAACAAGAGTGGATACAGCATTTCACTATATACATGCCAGAAGGCGTTTTTTAGAAGTCGGCTCAGTCCCAATCCAATGAGAGTGGCACCCGCCATGGCTGAAATTAAAAGCATGACTGGTAAGGGGAAGAATCCATAGTATTTAATAAATGAATAATAAAGGAAAATTGAATATATAGCTATATAAGAAAAGTTCAGATAGGTGAAAAAAATATCATCTCTTGAGTGAGGGGTTTTTTCTTCCTGTTCTTCGTGTTCTCGTCCCGGTTCTCTTGTGTACATTGGAACCGGGTTGTAGGGCAGATTTATATATATCATGGTTACAATTACAACCGGAAGTGCGACGAAAATTACCGGGTACCAGGTATAGAATGTTGCAATTATACCACTGAGTATAATGCCGGCTGTAATACCGGTAATGGACAGGGCTATAAAGAATACTACAGGGTTTTTTTCATCTATGTAATCCCCTGAAGATATTTTCAGGAAATAGACACTTTTCATTCCAAGAATAAGCCCAAGAAAAGGAACCATGATAAGGATGGAATGTGGATACTGAAATGTTGCAAGTACTGGTAATGATAAAGCTTCAACTGAAGCGAATTCTTGCCCAATACATGCGGATGCTGCCAGCAAAAAAAGTATTTCGATGATTAAATATCCATACCTTGACTGTTTCAGCCTGCTGAAAAGCAGGTGGCCTGCTATATTCCCCGTAAGAATCCCTGCCATCAGCAGCATTATTGTGTTATTTCCCATAGGGGCATAGGGAAACAGGTATTTAGCCCTGAGTATGAGATCTGAGAGCACAAATCCGCCGATCAGAAATGAGAAAAAAGCATTGAGAAGAACAAGTCTTCTCTGGGAAATGTTTGAGTAGCTGAACTCCCTGGTCAAATTCATGAAAAATCTCTCTGTTAATACTGGCGTTGTATGAATGAAAACAAATGAACAAAAAAAATACAACAACTTTTCTGAATACGAAAAATAGTAACAATTTTCCGGTAATTTACCGTTAATTTAATACAGGAGATACTGGAGAATTATCGTAAAATTATTTACTTGCTATGATTTTATGATACATTGACAATATGAAGGGGAATTAAAATGAATAGTACTTCCACAATTGAATATATCCCTGAAGACAACCTTGTTGTGCTGTTTCTTCTTGTCCTCATTACAGGGGGGTTGTACCTGTTCTGGTGGTTGGCAAGGGTAAGCCGTATTTTTGATGATAATCCAGTAACAAATGTGCTGCTGGTGGTTTTCACGGGAGGCCTGTGGTTTCTTTATCTGAGTATGAAATATATGCAAAGGGCCGAGGAATTAAACGGCAGGGAGTTGAAGTGGTTTATGATCCTTTTTCTTCCACTGGCGTTTTTAATTATACAGCATGATATAAATGAAAAATATTTCCCTGGTAGATAAAATCTCAGGAGAGGACGATGATAGTCAGGTGTACTGAATGTAATGCTGCATACGCGGTTGATGATGAGAAAGTCCAGGACAAAAAATTTGGATTCAGCTGTCCAAAATGCGGGACAAATGTAATCATAGATAATCGTGGACAGACAGGGACACATGAACACCCTGAAGAAACAATGGAACCAGCCGGGTTTGATTTTGATGACGATGCCGCATTATCCGTAGAGATGGGTGAATCGAAAACAGGCACCGAAATGTCAGCGGATGAACCGGAAGATGTACCTGCTCCAGGTGAGATGGACGAAGATATACTGGCAGACATGCCACGGCTACCGGAAGAAGAAACAGCAGCCGGGGAAGGTGAAACAGAAGACGATTTTCTCATGGGTGATGATTTACAGATGGATGTACCTGACTCTGTTGAAGTCGAAAGAGAAGATACGGCTGAACCGGCAATAGAAGAAGGAACCCTTGAAGAAGGAATAGATGAAGACTTTGATTTGTCTGAAGATATTCTGGCAGAAGAAAAACCTGCTGATCTGCCAGCGGAAGAATCAGCTTTTTCCATTGAAGACGAGAACGGGATTTCTGAAGCCGGTGTGAGTGTGGAAGAAGTTTCTGATGAAGAGTTACAGGCACTTGAGGATATCGAAGGACTTGATCTTGAACCACAACAGGAAACGGAAAGTGATGAAAGTGAATCCCGCGAAAGAGAAGATGAAATAAGAACAGACGAGGTCTTTTCAAAAGAGACAGAAGATCTCGACGAGAGCCTGACTATTGATCTTGATTCACTTGATATCCAACTTGCCGAAGATGAAAAAGCCTCCGAAACTGAGCCAGAAGAAATGATGGAAGATGAAACCGATGAGCAGCCGGATTTCGATGCTGCTGAACCTTCAAGTCAAATTCCGGAGGGAGGTGAAGAAGACCTGGACCTGACCCTGGATCTTGATTCGCTGGATATCCCCCTTGATGAAATAGAAGAGGTGCAGCCTGGGGAAGAGGTTGAAGAGGATGAGCGGCTCACCCTCGAAGATGCTGGTCTTACCATAGATGAACTAGTTGACTCAACGCCTGTAATGGATGAGTCAGAAGAGGAAGAGGAACTTCGCCTCAGTATTAATGAAATTGATCCAAACCTCACCATTGATAATATTCACCGTGAACTTACCGACGAGGAAAGTGCACAGCTTCTTGAGGACACATCCGAGATAGATCTTGATGAGCTTCCGGAAATTGATCTTGATGAGTTCGATAAAGACGCATATTCAATGGAACTACTTGAAGAACCAGGCATTCCTTCGCAATCGCGGGGGGCTGTCGGTGAAGAGTTTCTTGACCTCGAAACCGGGCGGGAAATTTCAGAATACCAGCCGGTTACACTTACCGATGAAGAAACAGACATGGTGCCGGGAGGGGTCAGTAGTTTTTCAATTGATTACGCATTGTCATTCTCCCGCCCGGGTGGAATTCTGCGACTACTGGGCTTATATATGCTGAGCCTTATCCCGCACATGGTTCTTTTCACGGTGTATCTTATACTTTCAACAATTCTTGGTTTCATAAACTGGATTATAATACTATTTGCCGGCTATGGTATGGAAGATTTCATGGATGTTCAGAAGAAAACCATCCGGTATTTTTTATATGTCTGTTCAAACCTTTCAGGTGTTGTTGAAGACAGGCCCATGTATACCGGCAGCAGAAATATTGATCATTCGATGCAGTATGATGTTGTATACCCATCGAAGCCCTCCAGGATTCTCGCGTTGCTGAGAATTTCAGGAATCGGTATTATCCTGGCAACACTTCCTCATATCCTGCTTTTACTGGTGCTGTCACTGGGGTTGATGGTTATCGCTGTAGCAGGAATAATCTCAGTCATAGCTACCCGCAGGTGGCCAAACCTGTTGTTTGACTTCATGGTGCGCTATTACCGCTACAGTTCAGCAGTCCTTTCATTCATTTTCGGGCTTGTGGACAGGTACCCGTCATTCAAATTCGGTTGAGCATCAGTTGTTGAGCCTCACCATCTCCGTGGTTTGCTATTATTCCCTTAAAACCACGGGTTATAATAAAAAACTTGTTGATCCAGCACATGTGATGCCACATATACTTGTAATCCATTAAGAGGATGGCATGGTGTTGGATGATTGATGAAATATTTAATGAAAACGGTATATTGGCTGACCTTGTAGACGGTTATGAGCAGAGGGAAGCACAGGCGGAGATGTCGGGTTGTATTTTCGAGAGCCTGTACAATGGTAAACGCTGTATTATCGAAGCGGGAACCGGTGTGGGGAAAACAGTGGCATATCTCATTCCCGCATTGTATTACGCTGTTACCGAGAACAAAAAGGTGGCGGTAACCACTGAAACGAAGGCATTGCAGCAGCAGATAATGCTCCACGAAATACCCGTAGCCTGTAATATAGTAAAAAAGCTTACCGGTGAAGACCCGCGCTATTCTCTTTGTCTTGGCAGTTCAAACTATCCCTGCAGAAAAAGACTGGAGATGGTGCAAACCCATGGTGAAGTTTCAGCCGCCCAGTTGAAGCAGGTTGAACATATCGGCAGGCTTATGGATGGCCGGGGGGTGATTACCCGGTTTGACATACGTGCCGGTGAAGAATTCTGGCAGAAGATTTGCCGTGATCCTGAATCATGCGGGATGAACAGGTGCAGGTACGCGTCAAAGTGCGTGTTTCTCAGGGCAAAAAAAGAATGGCAGGAATCACATTTGCTGGTGATGAATCACTACCTTTTCTTCACCAACGTGGCATCGGGCAAAACCTACCTTCCGGACATGGACGCGGTTTTTTTCGACGAGGCCCACTCCCTTGAGAGGATCGCATCCACCCAGCTTGGATTCCGGTTATCAGCAAAGAGTCTTCGGGAGACACTGGACAGGTTGATCCGGAAAAGAAAGGGGGGGGCGGTTGTGGAGAATGTGCTTCCGCCGGATGCCGCGGTAAAGGTACATCAGATAACAGAGGACATCCTGAAAGAAGCGGATCTTTTTTTTGCCACCCTGCAGCGTGTTTTTTCCCAGGCTTCGTCGGTACACCGGGTAAAAAAAACACTGCCGGAGGGGAAACCGCTGGTTGACGCACTTAAAAAGAGCCTGGAATTCATGGAGGCCCATGTCAACGAAGAATGTGAAGAGATGGAGTTGAGCGAGTTTGACATGTTACGGGGCAGGCTTTTTACCTTCATGGACAACTTCAACCTGTTCATAACCATGGGTAATGAAAATTTTGTATACTGGGTGGAACGTCAACGGGACGTTCTCATCGGTGACCTTGACCTTGTAGGGCAGCCTGTTGAGATCAATGATATATTCTCAAGAGATGTGGCCGGTTATTATGAAAGTCTCTGTTTTGTCTCGGCAACCCTTGCTATCAATGATGACTTTTCGTATATAGCTTCCCGGCTGGGATTGCATGATTACCTGTCACTGATCTGCCAGTCTCCCTTTCAGTATAAGCGCCAATCCATACTTTTTTTAAACAGGAACGGTCCCTCGCCGGTTCAGGATAATTATGCTGAAATAGCCGCACGTGACGCTGCCAGCGTAATCAGTATGGTGGGGGGAAGAACCCTCATTCTGTTTACCTCCTACTCCATGCTGGGATCAGTTAAAAATTTTCTACAGGATCATCTACCCAATGGGCTGTACTGCCAGGGTGAGATGTCCGCGACTGAGGCGTTAACAGCCTACAGGAATGACGTAAGCGGTATTTTGCTTGGCACTCACTCTTTCTGGCAGGGTATCGATCTTCCGGGCGACATGGTTCGATGTGTCATCATCATGCGCCTGCCCTTTGGTGCACCCGATAATCCCCCGGTGCAGGCGCGAATTGAACGGATAAAAGAAGCCGGTGGAAACGCATTCGGTCAGTACCAGCTTCCGGAAGCGGTTCTTCTTCTGAAACAGGGATTCGGGCGACTTATACGCAGTTCCCGGGATAGGGGGGTGGTGGCCATTCTTGACTCCAGGATATGCGGGAAGACATACGGCAACGTGTTCCTGAAGTCACTTCCCGACAGCAGGCGTGTATACTCCACCGAAGATCTGGAAAAAGAGATTCTTATCATCAACTCATAATACCAGGGACCCAGGGGAAAAATAAAATTATACTTGCATAATGCAAGTAAATGTGTCTTCATGTGCATATTATGAACATGGGAGCATGCAATGCCGGAAGAAGTAACACGATCAGAAATCGACGAAATACTCTTTAATGCCCTCAGGACAATATTTGCCTTTGAACGTGAGAAAGTCTCTGTATTTGATCTTACCTATGGTGAGATTTACCTGCTTCAGTTTTTGCGGCGCAGAAGTAACGCCCCCATGAGTGAAATTGCCACAGAAATGCATATACCCATAAGTACTGCCACACGGCTTATCGACAGGCTGGAAAAACGCAATCTTCTTTCCAGGCGAAAATGTGACAATGATCGAAGAAAAATGCTGGTTACCCTCAAGGAGGATGGGAAAAACCTGGTAGGCCAGGTGGAAGACCATACCTATGAAATAATAATAAATAATCTGAAAAAATTCAGTAACCAGGAAATACTGTGTTTTATTGATACGGCTTCAAAATTGAAAGAAATATTATTAACAAAATAAAATTAACAGGATTTGGAGGTGGAGGGTGAAACAATTAAGGGGTAAAGTGGCGTTGGTTACAGGTGCTGCCATGGGAATGGGAAAAAGTCTTTCATCAATGTTGATGGACGAGGGATGTATACTGGCACTGGTTGATGTGAATAAGAAAGAGCTTGAGAATGCCGAGAACCAGCTGTCAAAAAAAGGTTCATGCAGAACATTTGTATGTGATATTTCAGACAGAAAGGCAGTATATGAACTGGCAAAACAAGTAAAGAAGGATCTGGGGCCGGTGTCACTGCTGGTGAATAACGCGGGAATCATGAAGGCAGGGGAGCTGCTGGACCTGCAGGATGAACTGATCGATAAAATGCTGCAGGTAAACCTGGCCTCAATGTTCTGGATGTGCAGGGCATTTCTTCCCCACATGATACAACTGGGAGAGGGACACGTGGTTAACATGGCTTCGGCTGGAGGCATACTGGCCATTCCCAACCTGTCCGCGTATTGTGCCAGCAAATTCGGGGTTGTGGGGTTCTCTGATGCCCTCAGGCAGGAGATGAAGAAAAACCGGTTACAAATTGGTGTGACCTGTGTATGTCCCAATACCGTGGGAACCGGGATGTTTGAAGGGGCAAAAATGGTGACAGGAACAAAGCTACTTAAAACCGAACAGGTAACCTCGCAGGTGTTAAAGGGCATAAGGAAAAACAGGGCAATGGTGGCAGTGCCCGGCGTGTCGGTAAAATTTCTGACCCCCCTTCTGAAACTGTTACTCCCGGTGCATGTTATGGACAGGGTAAACAGTATGCTGGGAATGTGGCACGCCAATGATTCAACAAAAGGAAGGAACGGAAAATGATGAAAAAAATATTAATAATAGTTAGTGTTCTCATTGCCATTAACCTGCTGCTGGTGGGAATTAATATATTACAGAAAGGTACGGGTGGCTGGGATGGACAGTCCATGGATGAAATACTTGGAAAACCGGCTGCAGATGCCACTCTCGAGGATATTCATTCCCTGTCAAAAGCGGAAGTGTTTCAGCTTTTTTACGCTGCCCCGGCACCGGCATTTAAAGAAATGAAAGGGGAATACAAGGCAAAAACGTTACCGGTTGGTATCATGGCTTTTGCCGCGGATTATTTCACCCATCATTTTTTTGGTCCGGGTAAATGGCTGGGTAAGGCATTTTTCCCTTTTGAAAAGGAAAAGGGATGGGGTTACAATTTATTCGATGACGAAGGTGATGATGGTAGTATTCATAGAACAAGAAAAATGAATACATGGGTGGGTCCCTCTACAATTGACGATCGCATCTCCTTTCACCTGGATTACGGTCCCTATAACGGGGGTTTGGTTCATTCAATGCATGATGAGATACGGAAGATACACGACCGGCTGTACCTGGGAATGGGTTACATGGCTGCCGGAGGTGGTTCTATCAACCCGGCTCCATTCGTATTGTACGGGGCACCCAAAAAATGGAAAGGTATTGATAAATAACAAGGAGTTGTATTATGGCGACACGGTATAAAGGATATATGGGCAAGGTGCTTGAGATTGATCTTACCAGCGGAAATATTGGAGAATACCCGGTAACAGACACTGACCGTGAACTTTTTCTGGGGGGAAGGTTTTTAAGCACGAAAATACTCTGGGATGAACTTGAAAAGGGTGTTGATCCCCTTTCCGCCGATAACGTATTGATCGTTATGACTTCTCCCCTGACAGGAAGCGGGGCTCCGTCTTCAAGCAGGTACGATATATCGGCCAAAAGTCCTCTTACCGGTGCCATTGGTCACTCAAACAGCGGGGGTAACTTTGGTATACATTTAAAAAAGGCCGGGTACGACGGGATTGTAGTTCGGGGCAGGTCTGAAAAACCGGTATACCTTGAGATTGACAATGAACAGGTGTCCATTCGTGACGGGGCTGAAATATGGGGAATGGATACACAGAAGTCACAGGAGGCCATGGGCAAGGGTGGAACCATGGCCATTGGCCCTGCCGGTGAAAACCTGGTAAAATTCGCATCCGTGGTATCACAGGAACGCAGCCACGGAAGAACCGGAATGGGTGCGGTAATGGGCTCAAAGAACCTTAAAGGGATGGTTGCCCGGGGCAACAGGAAAGTTCCCATTGAGAAGCCGGATGAATTCAAGCAAGTGATAAAAAAATGGATCAAGATGCTTAAAGACCACCCTGCGACGGGTGATTTCGCACCCCGTTATGGAACGGCAGGGTTTCTTACCTCCCTGTCCATGCGAAACGCCCTTCCCACGAAAAATTTTACTTCGGGCTCATACCAGGACGCATACAGTATTGGAGGTGAACGCCTGGCCGATGATTTTCTTGTAAAGAATTACGGGTGTGTGTCATGTCCTATCCGCTGCGGGAGGGTGGTCAATATTGACGGCAGGGAAGTTAAGGGGCCTGAGTATGAGATTCTCTGCCTGCTTGGATCAAACATGATGATCAATGACATGGATGCCATCATACGATGGAACTACAAGCTTGACCTGCTTGGAATGGATGCCATAACCGTGGGTACCCTGATGGGTTTTGCCGCGGAATTAAATGAGAAGGGGATATGGGACTGCGGGGTGGAATTCGGCAAGTCTGACAATATTGACAGTATACTTGATGATATCGCCTGCAAACGTGGTGTGGGGAAGGAACTGGCAGAGGGAGTAAAGACCCTTTCAGAAAAATTTGGCGGTAAAGATTTTGCCCCCCATGTGAAAGGGCTTGAACTGGCTGCCTATGAACCAAGGGGAGCCGTGGGACACGGGCTGGGGTATGCCACCGCCTCGCGGGGGGCGTGTCACCTGGATGGTGGATACATGATTTATTTCGAGGTTACCGGCCCCGTGACACTTGATCCCCATCATTACCGTTCAAAGCCATCGTGGACAATTCTTGACCAGAATTTGCTGGCTGCCATAAGCGCTGGCGGCAACTGCCTGTTCACATCATGGACATTCGTTCCTTCGGCAGCATTCAGGGTGCCGGGAAGCAGGGTCTTGTCATCGGTTATCAGCTGGCTGTTAACCCATACATGGCTGCTGATCGACTGGACTGTAAAGATGCCAAAAAGTTTATTGAAGATGCATTTACCCATGCTGCCCCATTCGAAGGCAATAGCGCTTTCCACCGGCATGAAAATGGATTTCGGTAAATATTACATGGTTGGTGAACGGGGATATACCATGGAACGCCTGTTCAACCTGCGGGAAGGTATTGACAAGTCAACCGATACGCTGGCCAAACGATTTACTGACGAGGAACTTGTTCCGGGAAACAAGAAAACAAAAGTTCCCCTTTCAAAAATGTTGCCGAAATATTACAGGCTCAGGGGGTGGAACAAAGAGGGGGTACCTGGAAAGAAAACCCTGAAAAAACTCGGGCTTAACTTTATACAGGTACAGGATTGAAGCAGATGATCACTTGTCTTCTGCAATATGCTTAAATGCCTCGTCATTTGTGTGGAAAATATCAACAAAATCTGATATCCCCACAATATCCATCACCTTCTGAAAGTGATTTGAGAGGCCGACAAAAGAAATTTTACCGCCAATATCACCCAAATCCTGGATGATGTTGATGAGGGTGGCGATACCGGCAGAATTAATATACTTTGTCTTGTCAAAGTTAATTACCATGTGATACGGAGAATGGGTCTCCTTCATCTCGGTATAATGCTTCATAATATCGCTGTCTGCTTCTGAGGTGATATCACCTTCAACAAAAAGCACCGGAACTTCTTCAATAACGTCTGTAGTGATCTTGTGCGTTTTTTCCATGCCGGTTCCCATATTTTTCTTTTTTATTATGATGGAATATTGTTAGGTGATGCACCCTTGAATGTCAAGTATTTATATTCGCTCCAGCGGAGTATGTTTTTCCAGAAATGATTTGCTGCCCCCGCTTGAGAAACGTATTGTCAGCTTTACATTGTCACCTTTCCCCTGGATCTCCACAATTTTCCCCGTACCATACCGCGGATGCATAATTCTCTGGTTTACACTGTATTTTGAATCTGAAACCGCCGGTTTCAGGGAAGGGGCGGGTTCACGGGATGCCTTTCTCTCCTGGCTGCTGCTTCCGCCCCACGTGGGAGCAGCATTGTATGATATACTGTTCTCCTGGGGACCGTGGGTGGTTGTCTTCAACAGTTCCGGTGGTATTTCATTAAGGAAACTTGAGGGCAGCTTGTCTTGATTATTTCCGTATACCCTGCGCTGATGGGCACTGGTGAGGTATACACGGTCTTGTGCCCTCGTAATACCAACATAACACAGGCGGCGTTCTTCCTCTAAACCTTCTTCGCTGTCACTGCTGTTCACGTGGGGGAAGAGGCCTTCTTCAAGACCGGTAAGAAAGACAACCGGGAATTCAAGTCCCTTGGCGTTATGAACCGTCATAAGGGTGACAGTTTCCAGGGGAAGATCTTCCGGTTCAGGTTGTTCTGTGGTTGTCAGCAATGAAATTTCCTGGATAAACTGGTCAACCGTGGCATCCGGATTAAACTCCTGGTATTCAAAAATACTGTTAATGAATTCGTCCAGGTTTTCAAGTCGTGATCTGCTTTCAAGAGAATTATCATTTTTTAAAGACGTAGTATACCCGGAGAGTTCGATGACCTCCTGGACAAATTCGGCCAAATCCATGTCGGAGGGTACCCGGGCGGCCATTTCCATGGACCTGGTGATGATGTCGGCAAAAGTGTGTATTCCCGCGGAGGTTTTCTTGTTTCCCTGCTGCCCGCGGCGTATTATTTCCCACTCTGATGTCTGTTCCTGGTAGGCCTGGTCCTTTATTTTTTCTACGGTTACCGCACCTATTCCCCTTGCTGGTGTATTGATGATCCTTAACAGTGAAATGGTATCGGAAGGGTTGGTGATAAATCGCAGGTATGCCAGAATGTCCCTGATCTCTTTCCTGTCGTAAAACCTGAGACCGCCAACCACCCTGTAGGGTATATTTTCCCTGCGAAGATGTTCTTCAAAAATACGTGACTGGGCGTTTGTACGATAGAAGATGGCAAAATCGTCGTTTTTCAGCGCCTCCCGATGTTTCAGTGATATAAGGGTATTCACCACGTATTCGGCCTCACCGTACTCGTTGTTGGCCTGGCACCATACTGCCGGTTCGCCTTCGCCACGAAAGGCGTTGAGCATTTTTTCCTTGCGAAACCTGTTTTTCTGTATGATAGATGAGGCAACCGCCAGTATCTGTATGGTTGAGCGGTAATTGTCCCCAAGGGTGATTACCCGGGCATCACTGTAGTCCTTTTCAAAATTGAGAATATTTCGGACATCGGCGCCCCGCCAGGAATAGATGGATTGATCGTCGTCACCCACCACGCACAGGTTGCGGCTGGCCGAGGCAAGGTATTTGCAGATGAGATACTGTGAATAATTTGTATCCTGGTACTCATCGATCATGAAATACTGCCACTTCTTTTGAAGTGCGGCCAGTGTTTCAGGGCTTTTTCTCAGCAACTCAACAGTTTTAATGAGAAGATCGTTGAAATCAAGGGCGTTTGATGCGGTAAGCCGCAACTGGTACTGTTCATATATATCGGCAAGGCTGAATGAATAGTAGTCGGGTAACAGTGAGTTGACATCTCCCCCCTCCAGTATCTCTGCCCTGTCCTTAACCTCGGAAATTTTTGACGCGATCATGGCCGGGCGAATTTTTTTGGGGTCAAGGTTTTTCTCTATGAGAATATCTTTGATCAGCATTTCCTGGTCACGCTGATCGTATATGGTAAAGCCGGATGGCACACCGATTATATTTCCATATCTCCGGAGAATGAATACCGATGCCGAATGAAAGGTTTTCATAAACACCTGTTCTCCCAGTGGGCCGATCAGGTCGATTATCCTGCTGCGCATTTCTCCCGCGGCCTTGTTGGTAAATGTAACAGCCATTATGGCAAATGGAGGAACACCTTTTTCCCGGATGAGATATGCTATTCGATGGGTAATTACCCGTGTTTTGCCTGAACCTGCACCCGCCAGGATCAGCAGTGGGCCATCTGTGGCAAGAACTGCTTTTGACTGATTTTCGTTTAAGTTTTCAAGTATATTCATTAACCTGCCTGCTTGAATGGATTATGGGAATATGAACTATTCGAATTGTACCGTATTTTATCAAGAAGATTTTTTTCAAGACAGGTACTTGCACGCTGTAACAACCATGACATATAATAATGAATACATAGATAAGCAGGATTGGTCAAGTGTGAACTGATCGTATCTAAAATATATCTGGAGGTAGTACAATGAAGGAATTTAAAGACCTGTTGCAGTCTGCGGACTGGAAATCTGAAAAACATGTGCCGGTTATCGATGTTTCCGCACCTTTCAAGGAGGGTGAGTTTGGGAAGGTGACAGTAAGCGTGGGCAAGGAGATCGCCCATCCCAATACCACTGCTCATCACATCGCGTGGATAGAGGTATACTTTCAGGCTGATGGTGATAAATTCCCATACCAGGTTGGAAAAGCTGATTTCCCCGCCCATGGCGCGTCAACCGATGGTCCCGACAGCAGCGGTATCTATACCCATCCGGAAGTAACCTGCACCTTTAAAACAGGTAAATCAGGAACGGTGCTGGCAAAATCCTATTGCAACATCCACGGGCTCTGGGTGAATTCAGTGCAGATTAAATTCTGATACTGCAGCCCGTCCGCCTGTCCTTCCCGTGTTTTTTTGGGGGGGGGGACGGGCAGGCCGTTATTTTTCTTCCGGCCATACCTTCTTAAACGCTGTTTTTGGAAAGAAGCAATAAGGACATTCTTCGGGAGGCTCCTCCCCTTCATGGATGTAGCCGCACATCCTGCAACGCCATAATGGTGTACTATCAGTACCGGGTTCTCCTGTTTTACGGTGTATTCCACTTTCGAATCTTGTAATGGGCAGATCATCTAGTGAGGGCATTACCGGCTCGTAGCTGTTAAGGGCATACCCTGCGACGATACCCCGTTGTATCTCGCTTGTGCCTTCGTAAATAGTGAATAACCTGGTATCTCTCAGAAGCTTTTCGATGGGGAAAAATCTCGTATACCCGTACCCGGCAAATACCTGCAGGGCATCGTTGAGTACTTCCATGGCAGACTCGGTTACGTAGAACTTGGTGATTGATGCGGTTATAGTGGGGTCGATGCCGTTGTCAGCTTCCCATGCCGCCTTCCAGGTCATGAGGCGGGATGTTTCAACCTTCTGGTACATCTCGGCAATCTTGAACTGGATAGCCTGGAAATTGGATATGTTCATGCCGAAGGCTTGTCGCTTTTTCGCGTAATCAATGGCATATTCCATGGCCGACCGGGCGGCACCAACCGCGAAAGATCCAATAATAGGACGTGTCCTGGCAAATGTTTTCATGGCCAGGAGAAACCCTTCACCGGGAGGGGCTATCACATTTTCCTTTGGCACGCGCACGTTTTTAAAATTCAGGCCGGCGGTATTTGAGCAGCGCTGGCCAAGCTTGGGAATATGTTTTCCCACGGAAACCCCTTCCCATTCGCGTTCAACCAGGAATGCGCAAATACCTTTATGCTTTGACTTGGGATCAACTGTGGCAAAGACCGTCATGTAATCGGCAATTCCCCCGTTGGTAATCCAGAATTTTGTTCCGTTGAGGATATAATCATCGCCGTCCTTTTCCGCCTTGCATCGTATTCCTGAAACATCCGAACCCATCGTTGGCTCTGAAGTGGCGAAGCATATGAGTTTGAATTCGTTTGCAATTTTTGTAAGGTATTTCTTTTTAAGTGCTTCGTTATTTGAAAGAATCAAGGGCTCCATTCCCAGTGAATTATCAAATATGGAGGTTGCAAGCCCGGGACAGGCGGCAGAAATCTCTTCGGTCATAAGGGCCCCTTCCACAAGGCCATACCCCTTCCCCCCGTATTCTTTTGGAATGTCTGAGTTCATGAGACCTTCATTAAAGGCTTTTTCAAGAATATATGGTGGTATTTCATCTATTTCATCGTAATACCATGCTATTGGCAGTATCTCTTTCAGGGCAAATTCCCTGGCATGCTGACGAACTTCTTCCTGTTTTTTGGATAATGTAAAATCAAGCATTAGCCACCTCCAATTCTATATTTAACTTTTCAATGATAAGTATAACTGCCGGATCATTGAAAAGTCAATATAGAAAAGGCGGAGCAGCTATCCGTCTGCCCGGTATGTGTAAAGTCAATGATGGGTGGATGGCTGCTGGGAAAGTGCATGCAGCATGTGCTGATCACCCCTCTTCAGTTTGTGACGGAAATTGGTGGTTTCATCACGTATAATCTTGCGTAGATACCTGATATGCCGATTTATCGAAATCATGTAGAGGTTTGAGTTTATGTTATATCTTGTGCTGAAGTGATTTTTTGTGTAACGCTGTACGTTCATATATGAATCCTTCAGCCTGTTCCTGGTAAGGACATAGAAATCTTCTGTCTTTTTAATTATATCAAACTCGGTATCGTATCCCGGCACACCAGCTTCGCGGAACTCATAGTAAAGAAAAAGAAGCTTTTCAAGATATTCCCTGTCTGCCATCTGTCCCAGCAGGTCGGCGGTACCAAGGCATGCGCCGCAAATTTTATGTGCACGTGACATGAAAGGTATTTCGTTGAAGTTAGTGCTTAACCCGGTGCATTGTATAAACTGGGTTATTTCGGGTACATCCTGGATGTCTAATCCCAGTTCGCCGTAGTTTTTACGTGTAAATTCAACACTGCGCAGCACATGATTTTTTGTATACTTGGCCCCTGTGCCTTCCGTGTCCCAGCTTTCCTGAATATACCCGGTATCATGTAACAGTGCGGCAATTAACAGGTTTCGGGCTGTATTTTCAGGAATGGGAGTATGACCCAGGTTGTACCCGTCAAGAATGCGTGCAGAAGCCAGGAGGGCATCCAGGGTATGCCTGAAATCATGGTACTGGGTGTTGCATTCGCGGTATCCGGGGAATTTCCCTTCAAAGAGTTTCTTCACCCGGGTATATACTTTCTGTATCTTCCCGAACCCGGACTGGGGATAGTAAAATGAAAAAATTTTTTTTACTTCATTAATAGTCTGAACATGATTATGGGTATCAACAATACCTGATAACTGCAGAGCAGGTGATCCTTCCATACACTGACCTCTCTGATATATTTATCTGATTATTATTATATTTCAGATAAGTAGAAAAAGTGCAACAAATTAATGCTGAACAATCCGGTTATTAGCGTAGGGTATTAGAAACCAGTTATAATGCGTAGTGGAAGAGTTATGAAGATAATTACACGAAATCATTGTAAAAAGGCGAAATTGAGATTTCTGCCGGAATCTCCACCCCGGTATGAAAAAAAATGTTCTGATTCTTCCAGGGTGCATCTGCCAGTGGAGATAATGCGGGAAGGGCTTACTCCACGTGTACGCAGTGAGTCTTCTATTGTTTTCCAGAGGTTCAGAAACAGGCTGGCACCTTTTTTTTCTATGTACCCGGGGAATTGGCTGGCAACATCCTGTCCAACTTCGTAGGAGCGGGGGCCTATGGCAGGAAGTATGGCTGCCACCATGTTTTCCGGCTGACATCCGCCATGCTGAATCATGTAGTCTACAAGCTTGCCGGTTATATCAAGCCGGCATCCCCGCCAGCCCGAATGGGCCGCCCCCAGCATGCCGGACACGGGATCTGCAATGATCACCGGTACGCAGTCAGCGGTTCGTATTACCAGGCATATTCCGGGTTTTGCAGTAACCATGGCATCGGCAGAATAATGCCAGGGTTTGGTTCGTGCCGGGTGATCATTAATTTCGACAATATCATCACCGTGTACCTGCTGCAGCATAATAATACCTGGTGATTGAATCCCGGTAAGGCGGGAGAGCAGTTCAATTTCCGCAAGCCTTTGTTCTTCGGGGGAGGCGGTATAGTCAATGCTGTTGCCATCCCTTCCCACAACACCTGCATATACACGGGGATGTATGGAAACTTCCCACATACCGTTTTCTTTTTGAATAAAAAGATCTTCTTTCATATCGCTATATTGTAGCGTTTTTTCCTGGTGAAGCCGGAGATATTTCTGTACCCCGCATTTCGTAATGATTGCAGGGTTTCTTTAAACATGTAGGCCACTTCCCCGGGTGAATGAGCATCAGAACCAAGTGTTACCGGTACATTTTGATCAAAAAATATCCTGAGTATGTTTTCAGCTGGATATATTTCACCAACCGGTTTTCTTAACCCGGCGGTGTTTATTTCAGCAGCCATGTCGTTCTTTGCCATGATCCTGGCTATATCTTCTATGGTTTGTGAAAAATCACGGGTAGCCCTGTGTCCAAATTTTTTTACAAGGTCAAAATGGCCTGCCACCTGGAAAAGACCACATTGGACCATTTCACGCATAATAGAAAAATAACGTTCGTATACCTGGTTAATATCCCTCTTTGAAAATTCCTCAACATGGGCGGGATGATCAAATGGCCAGTCATCTATGAAATGGCATGATCCAATCAGGTAGTCAAGTCTGGGGTCATCAAGGTAGGCGGGGTCAAATGAATCACAAAGTGGAAAATCCACTTCAAATCCCATCTTCACATCAATGCGGTTACTGTAAACCTGGCGCGCTTTATGAAGCCGCTCAAGGTAGGTCTCTGTTTCATGGGGGGACATGGTGATACCGCTTCGATGTTTTTCGGGAAGGGGTGCATGATCTGAAAAGCCTATCTCGTTCAAGCCTGCGTTTATAGCGGCTTCTATGTAATCTTCAACTTCTCCACTGGCATGGCCGCAGAGCCGGGTATGTATGTGATAATCCAGCATGCGGCTTAATAGCCATGCCGGGCGTAAAAGAAGGATATTTCATCCAGGGTGGCGCTTATCCTGCTTCCGAATTTACCACCCCGCTTGATGAAGAACTTGTCTATTCTGTCATCATCTGATGTTTGAATGAGAGACATGATGTACCAGAGAGGGGGAATTTTCAGTTCATCTTTTTTTTGTGTATTAACGGTATTGGCAATTTGCCCGTCTTTCAGCAGAGACTGTATGTTCATGGGCATGAATTCAGCATATTCTCTCATGCTGGAGTCATGCAGGCGGTACATATGAGGCTGGTGCAGGTACAATACCAGTATCTTCTTTTGCCGCATATATAATGACATCAGCTCCACAGAGCCCAGAACCACGTGCCTGGGTTTTAATACTATTTTTTCAATATTCTCAAGGTCGCTTTTATACGGGTACAGGGACAGTAAAAACCGTATATGATCAGGTGACTTAATAAGGGCACGGTGATGCGAATAGGCGATGCGGGGATAGATAAGTTCAATGGTGCTGGCATGCTTCTTGAACTTGTCTTTAAGATACAGCGAATCAAAACGGTTTTTCAGTAATGAGTCGATATCGCTGGATATATCCTCGTCAATATCCCCCACTTCTACCTGAAGGTCGGTGTCTTCGATGCTCTGAAGGCTGTCGTTGTAATAGTCATGTATATCAAACATAGTAGTACTCTAATTCGTAAGAGTTATTATGCAACAATTTTTTTGTCATATACTTCTACCAGTAAAACCTAAAAGAGGGGCAAAATCAAAAAATTATTACTTTTCCGGGGTGGAGAGAAGAAAATCCATAAGGTACTCCTCGAAAGTTTTACGTGGACCCGGGGTTTTTGCCCGTGACCTGAAACGGGCATTGACCTTCCTGTCCCTGAAAGAACGGTACAATTCACGGGGATCATCACTTTCATAGTAGGGTATGGTATGACCGGGCCCAAGTATTTCCGTGATATCCTCCCTGTTGATGGTTTGTTTTCCGCTTGTATCGAGGTATTCCCTGAGGGTGAGTATTTCCTCGTAGGTGAGACCGAATATAAATTCTTCAAGGGCATATACTTCTTCTTCGGTTATATCGTTCCTGTTGAGGTAGTCAAGCCATGTTGTTTCTGTAGTGCCCGCGATGGTGCACAGCTCGGAGAAGCCAAGCATGGTGCCGAAATTTGGTATAAGTTTTTCTCTTGCCCTCCATAGATTCTGCAAGATTGGAGCAAATTCACGTACGCCGTAATCAAGGCGATATTCCCAGGTATGTGCCAGCAGGTAGGCTGCATTATGCCGGATATGTTCCGGGCTTGAAAAGTCTTCCACGATAGAGGTGAACACCTCTTCAGCCGTTAAAACGAACACGTTATTTCCAATTATACTTAAGACTTGTGGAGTCCTGTCTGAAAGTTCTTCTATGTCTTCGATGATGTATCGCATCATAATAAAAAAGTTAATCTTTGCGATTGAATATGCCCTCCCAAGAATAGCCTTGGTTGGAATGTGCAGTATCATGTCGGGAATTGCTCGTGTACAAAGATTTTGCAGCAGGCTGTCAATATTGCGTGATGAACGGCCCAGCTTTTCTTTCTTGAGTATTGATGGATACATGGATATTGAACGGGCCAGCGTTTCAAGGGCAATCTGGTTGGTATTTACGGTGGACAGTTCGTGCTGCCTGTCTGCCGTATCAAGGTCGGTCAATATTGAGTTGACCAGTTCTTCTTCCTCGTCAGAAAAGATGATAATATGTTCAGAATGACCCGAAGTTCTCCTCCATGATGTACGCACTTCTTTCTTTCACCTCCAGGATAATAGAGAATAGTACATTATGGTGTTAGTATACCTGAAGCTATCACATAATTCAATCGGAATATTCTATACAATAAACGTAATTACTCAGATGTCATGCTGAATCATTATAATTATTCTAAAATGAATAATAATCCAGCATCTCCCCCCGCCTTCGGCGGGGGGAGATGCTCCAATTCCTTTTCATTATAAAGCAAATGATTAATATTTTAGTCATAGCTGAGTAGTTACCAATAAAAAAATAACTTGTATTATCACATATATATGACATATGTATTGTCAAAAAAATGGAGGTTGCTGATGAAATGCCTGGTAACTGGTGCCACGGGATTTCTTGGTACAAGCGTGGTGCATCAATGTGTTGCGGCAGGACACCGGGTGATGGCCATGGGGCTGCCTGGTTCAGAAACACGTTTCATAGATGACGTGGCAGACGAGGTTGTGGAAGGTGACGTGACAGTAGTTGATGATGTTCTTGCTGCCGCCAGGGGGATGGACGCGGTGATCCACGTGGCAGGAGATACCTCGTTCTGGAAAAAGAGATTCAAGCGGCAGAGGGAGATAAACGTGGAAGGTTCCCGCAATGTCGCAGATGCATGCCTGGAGAACGGGGTGAAACGGCTGGTACATACGGCAACGGTGGACGTACTTGGATACAACCCTGACGGGCTGGCCGACGAGACATGGGAGAATTTCAACTACGCGGGAATCGGGTACAATTATGCTGAAACCAAGCGTGAAGGAGAAAGGGTGGTTCTTTCTTACAACGGGAAGGGACTTGAGGTGGTCTCTCTCTTACCGGGAAGCATGCTAGGTCAGTATGATCACACACTTCAGTTCGGCAGGCTTTTCATGGATATCCGGGATAAAAAAGTGCCGGCGATCCTTCCCGGCGGTGCCCCATGGGCACATGTGCGTGAAGTGGCCCGGGCACACGTGGCTGCCCTGACCCGGGGAGTGCCGGGAGAGCGCTATATATGCGGCGGGGTGAACGAAACGTATGAAACACTTTTTCATGCCATTGCCAGATCCATCAATGCTGATCCTCCCGGGTACGTGATGAAACCATGGATGACAATTGGATACGGGTACCTGATGGAATTTCTTGCTAATTTTACACGCAAACAACCAGAGCTAAACCCCGGCCAGGCACGGTACATGTCGGTATTTCCACGGTATGACTCAAATAAAGCTGAAAAGGAGCTTGGATTCAGGGTGGTTCCACTAAACGAGATGGTGAATGATGCCAGGGACTGGTACATGGAACAGGGTTATCTTTGACCGATAAGTACAAAAAAAAGACGATTCCTGGTGGAATCGTCAACACTTAGCGGATTATTTTGGAAGGTTACTACTCGTTGAGTAGTTGCAATAAGTATACACCTTATTTCAGAATATGTCAAATTATTCTGAAATTTTTAACTGTGGTGAATCATTTTAGAATATTGATTTGAAGAAGTTTATGAAATCATCCTTCACTGTCATTACAAATACGATCAGCAAGATGAAGGGTGATACGAATTTTATCATGAAGGCCCAGAGTTCCTTGAGGGAGATGATTTTTGTGTCCGGGTCAAGTTCATGAATGGTTTTTTCAAGTCCGTACTTCCAGCCGAGAAAGATGGCGATGAAAAAGCCGCCGATGGGAAGCATGTAATTGGAGGTGAGTTTATCCACGAAATCAAAGAATATATTGCCGAAAATCTTTACGTCCCCCATCACACTGAATGAAAGGGCCGAAGGTATACCCAGAAGAAAAATGATACCTCCAATGATGTAGACCGCCTTCTTTCTACTCCATTTTTTTTCATCGGTAACATATGCAACAACTACTTCCAGAAGTGATATCCCCGATGTCAACGCGGCAATAAAAAGTAAAATAAAAAAGAGAACTGAAAAAAACTGTCCATAGGGCATGCTGGCGAATGCCGCGGGAATCACATGGTATATAAGACCGGGACCTTCACTTGGTGACATGTTCATGGCAAAGACAGATGGAAAGATCGCCAGGCCGGCCAGGATGGCTATAAAAGTGTCAAGAATAACGATGTATATGCCGGATTGTAAAATCTTGTCATTTCTGGAAAGATAGCTGCCATAGGTGATCATGGCACCCATTCCCAGGCTGAGGCTGAAAAAGGACTGGCCAAGGGCTGCCAGCACAGAGCCCGTGGTTATTTTAGTGAAATCGGGCTTCAGAAAGAATGAAACCCCTTCCATGCCACCTTCCATTGAGACGCCGCGAACGATGAGAATGATCAATATGATGAACAGGAGGGGCATAAGCACCTTGCTCCATCTTTCGATACCGTTGTTGATACCCCTGAATACGATGAACATGCAGGCTCCCATGAATACAAACTGGTATCCCACCAGCGCAAATGGGTCTTGTACAAAGGAATTGAAGATGACTTCAGCAGATTCCAGGTCTGCTATACCTCCGATGCTGCCGCTGACACTTTTGACTATATACCCCAGTGTCCATCCACCAACCACTCCGTAAAATGATAGAATGAGAAAACCGGTTAACACCCCCAGGTAGCCCACCAGTTCCCATCTGGTTCCTCCCACCATCGACTTGAAGGCACCTACAGGGTCTTTCTCGGTGTGGCGGCCGATAACAAGCTCGGCGATCATTATGGGCATGCCCAGAATAAGCACGCATACCAGGTATATCAGCACGAAGGCTGCCCCGCCGTTTTCTCCGGTAACGTAGGGGAATTTCCAGATGTTGCCAAGGCCGATAGCTGAGCCGGCAGCTGCCAGCACGAATCCGATTTTAGAACCCCAGTGTTCCCTGGCCTGCAATGCCATGATGCGTACCTCCAAGAATGAATTTCAGTGTTATTTCATAGGAAGGGTGGTATAATTTTCAAGAAGAAAATGTAACCACAGGGTCACAGAGATACAGAGGAAATATATATAATGTCAAGATTTTGAATTATTTTTTATGCTGCATAATATATCATGTAACATAGCAATAAATTTTTTTAAAGAAACAAGCCAGCAAAAAAAACTCTGTATCTCTGTGACTCTGTGGTGAACATTGAGTATTTTCTAAAAAACTTACTTGAAATGCGGGGGGTACCCTTTTCAATGAGTATTGCAGGAATGTTCGTGACAGTATTTTCAATTCAGGATGGTATATGACATGACCCTTGGGGTTTTTATATCGGTGGTGGTTCTTTTCCTGGCAGCGGCAGTTAGCAGCGTGCTGTCTCTCCACTCGGACAGGAATATCCTGTCAAGGATGACACAGGTGCTTTTTTACATGGCAACGGCATTACTTGTTGTGCTTGGCATACTGGCATTTCCCGTTCATTCCCTGCATGGACTGCTGAGTATCAGTTTCTGGATCTGGGGGTATTTTTACATTATTACACTGTTGCTGGCATTGCTGCTGGTATACCTGCACCTGTCCCGGTGGCGTCAAGAGTGGGTGTCGATAAGTGCCATAATACTCCCCCTGATCGCAGTTATTTTTCTTATATCATTACCTTTTTTTAATTCACCCAGGAAGTTTACACTTGTTATGGATCACAGCCTGTTGCCGCTGCACATAGTGCTGGCGGTTCTGGGGGAACTCTTCTTCTTCCTTGGATTTGCCGCGTCGGTGCTGTATCTCATCATGTCATGGCAGCTGCGTAAGAAAACCTCTATGAAATTTGTGTACAGGCTTCCCAGTCTTGAAACACTGGCCAGGTTTCAGGAATGGTCTATAGTACGTTCTTTTATTTCCCTTACCGCCGGGCTGGTGGTGGGTATATTACTGGTGGTGCTGCATTATGATATGCTCTTCCTGGGCACACCCAAGGAAATCATGATATATTTTTCATGGCTGATAATACTTGCAATATTTTTACTGAAGAGAAAAACCGGTGTGAACGAGTTCGCCGTGAGTATTACCATTATAGTGGCTTTTGTCCTGGTGCTGACGTTGTTTCTGTCATCAAGTATTATTATTACAACCGGTTTTCACACGTTTAAGTAGATGCTGATGAAAAAGAATGAATACATACCACATATAGCCATGATCGGCATGAGCCACAAAACGGCCCCGGTAGAAACAAGGGAATGTTTCTCGTGGCATGACCAGCAGCTTGTTGACCTGTATGAAAAAATACGGAACATGGATGTAGACGAGGCGGTGTATATCACCACCTGTAACAGGGTGGAAGTATACATCACTTCTGCCGATGTACATGCGGCAGTTGACGAGCTGGTTTTCCTGCTGGAGAAGTACGCGGATTCCCGACAGGATAATCTTGAAACCATGATGTATAAAAAATATTCACGGGACGCGGTGGATCAGCTGCTGACGGTTGTGTCCTCCCTCGATTCAATGGTGGTGGGTGAAAACGAGATTATCGGCCAGGTAAAAGAGTCATATCGTGAGGCGGTACAACACCGGATGACAGGAACCGTCCTCAATAAGCTTTTTCACCAGGCTTTTAAAACCGCCAAGCGGGTGAGAACCGAAACAGAGATTTCAAGAAATCCTCTTTCGGTGGCCTATATCGCCACCGAGCTTGCCCGCAAGATATTCGATGATCTAGCCCGGAGAAGCGCCCTTCTTATCGGTGCGGGTGAGATGGGAGAGCTGATATTAAAATACATGACCAAGTACAACCTGCAGGAGATAACCATCGCCAACAGGTCGCTGCATAACGCCGAAAGAATAGCAGATGAAATAAACAGGGATGCCCACATAGTGTCCCTTGATGATATCGCCGAAGTGGCGGGTTCGGTGGATATAATCATATCTTCAGTGACGGCACCCGGGTATATGATCACAAGGGAGATGGTTGATGATATTGTGAAGCAGCGGGGAAGCAGGCCGCTTTTCATGATTGACATTGCCGTTCCCCGCAATATTGACCCGGACGTTGCTGAAAAGCATTCCATATTTCTGTATAACGTGGATGACCTTGAGAAAATCGCCGATGAGAACCTGAAAAACAGGCTCAAGGAGATGGAGCTTGCCACCGCCCTTATACAGTCAGACGTTGATGAATTTTTTGACTGGTACGAGCAGCTTGAGGTGGTGCCGGTGATAGTGAAGATGCAGAAAACCTTTGAAAATATCCGCAGAAGTGAATTGCGAAAATATAGAAAACGGAAAATGAAGCACTTAAGCGAAGAGGATTTTCATCTGGTTGAAGAATTGACTAACCAGATCATGACCAAGTCGCTGCATAATCCCATCGTGAATCTCAAAAAGATCAGGTCGGATCATGCCTCGAAGGGGCATTCGGGCAAAACATTGAAAGAGAAGACAAGAATAATCGAGGAGCTCTTTGATTCATGAAAATGGAAAATAAACCAAGGCTGATATTCTGGGAGCTGACAAAACGCTGCAACCTGCACTGTCAACATTGCAGGGCCGAAGCCGATGACCACATATACGAAGGCGAGATGTCAACTGAACAGGCAGAGGGGCTGGTGGACGAAATAGCAGCCCATTACGACCCCATCCTGGTATTAACCGGTGGGGAACCGTTATACCGGGATGATCTCTTCACCATCGCCAAATATGCCGGTGACAGGGGGCTGCGAACCGCCCTTGCCACCAATGGTACCATGATCGATGCACCCATGGCCGTGCAGATACGGGAAGCGGGCTTTCAGCGTGTTGCCATTTCTATAGACGGCAGTGACGCAGCCGGTCATGACGGGTTTCGTGGTATACCCGGTTGTTTTGAAGAAGCACTGAGGGGGGCAGGGCACCTGAAAAGCGAGGGGGTGTCCTTCCAGTTCAATACCACTATCACCAGGCGAAACGTTGACGAGATCGAGGATATACTCGCCCTGGCCCAGGGCCAGGGGGCCGATGCGCTGCACATATTCATGCTGGTGCCGGTGGGCTGCGGGGTGGAGATCGCCGAAAGCGAGATGATATCCAGGGAGAAATACGAGGAAGTGCTGAACTGGTTCTACGAAAAGACCGGCGAGGCGGGCCTGGAGTTCAAGGCCACCTGCGCCCCCCATTACTATCGCATCGTCAGGCAGCGCGAAAAAGAGGAAGGACGCACCCTTTCCCCGGAGACAGACGGGATGGAGGCCATGACACGGGGGTGCCTGGCAGGAACCGGTGTGAGTTTCGTAT
>CAZVRB010000040.1:10514-30795 GCA_964629365.1 uncultured Leptospiraceae bacterium | reverse complement strand
GCCATGTCAGACTTTATTTCTCCACTCACATACGAAGAACTGGTAGAGTGGTCAAAGATCAGGCACATCGAGGTGAACAAAGACAAGCCCCCGGTGAAAGACAACGTGGCGTGGTTTACTTCGAAATATGGGTCACAACTTCACATAACCGGTCTTCACATGCATAAGGATTATTACCTGTGGATTGATTTTGTAACCTTTGTCTTTCCCGAAGATGCCGGTATACCTGCCATCCTGGAGATATCAGCCAACGGTAAAAAGCTGAAGCGAATACGGTTTAATGACCTGTCAGCAGCCGGTCAGCAGGTTCGTATCAAAATACCACGTGAAACCACGGTAGACGGAGAAGTGAAAATTCTTTTCGTTGAATATTCGGGGGCAGGGGGGTTCTTCGGAATGTGGGATATCATTGTCACGGATACAATTGAAATGCCCCCACATGTGAAAAAAGAGCAGAAAAAAATTGAAAAAGAAAAACCCCGGCTTAAAGAGAAAAAGATGGAACTTTTAAAACCGGGTAAAAAGGGCAGTGTAAATGACAAAAAACTTAACATAGCAGGGTAAAGTGTTAAAAATATATACAATGTACCCCGTGAAGTATACATTTTTTTGCCGCTAGTTTATATTTTTTATTGACCTATCGGGGGTTTATTTTTCAGGTGTAAGCAAGAGCAATTAATTATTTGTAAGTGCGAGACTTGTTATTTACCTTGATGAACAGTATAACTTGACTTTCATTATTTTTGAGTTACACTTTACATTGACACTTTTCAACAGGGTGGCGTTATCATGAACGAATTTGAAAAAGACTTTGATGATGAAGTTTACGAAGACGAATTCTACGAAGACAACATCGAAGAAGAACTGGTGGATGAAGACGAGAAGGAAATTTTTGAAGAGGAAGATGAACTCTTCGAAGAGGCCGAGAAAAAGCTTGAAGTGAGTCTTGCCTGTGAAGACTGCGATTACCGGTGGGAAGATGTTGTGGTAAAGCCCAAGGATATCGATCTTGATGATATCGAAATTGTATGTCCAATGTGCGGATCTATCAATGTTACACAGATATGAACAAAAAGACAATCCGTATCAGGGGTGCCAGGGAGCATAACCTCAAGGACATTTCTCTGGACATCCCCCGAGATGAATTTATAGTTATTACGGGACTTTCCGGATCTGGGAAGTCCTCACTTGCTTTTGACACTATCTATGCTGAAGGCCAGCGCAGGTATGTTGAATCACTATCCGCATATGCCCGGCAGTTTCTTGGACAGATGGAGAAGCCTGATGTTGACCTGATTGAAGGCCTGTCACCTGCCATCTCAATTGAACAGAAAACAACCCATAGAAACCCCCGTTCCACAGTGGGAACGGTAACAGAAATCCATGATTACCTGAGGCTGTTATTCGCCCGTGTCGGGGTGCCATACTGCCACAACTGCGGCAAGCGCATCACCTCCCAGTCAATTGACCAGATAGTGGATAACGTGCTCACCATGGACAATGGCACAAAGCTGCAGGTGCTGGCACCCGTGGTGCGTGGTAGAAAAGGCACACAGGCAGACGAACTGGATTCCATTCGGAAAAAAGGCTTCGTGCGGGCCCGTATCGATGGTGAGATTCGCCAGCTTGACGAAGAAATCACCCTGGAAAAAAACAAGAAGCACACCGTTGAAGTGGTGGTAGACCGAATCGTGCTGAAAGAAGGAATACGTCCCCGCCTTGCCGAGTCTATCGAGTCTGCCATCGACCTGGCCGACGGCCTTGTTCTGCTGATCACCGGTGAGAAGGAGCGTCTGGTATCAACAAGCCTTACATGTCCCGACTGTGGTATATCCATGCCTGAACTGTCCCCCCGCATGTTTTCGTTTAACAGTCCTTACGGGGCCTGTGAACGATGCGGCGGCCTGGGTGTGCTTATGCGATTCTCACCTGATCTTATCATCGCCGATCCTGAAAAACCCCTGTCAAACGGGGCCCTCGAGGTATGGGGCAAGTCGAACAGCTACTGGTATCGCGAGCAGATTGAAACACTGGCAAGAAACCTTGAATTTGATCCCGCTACCCCGTGGAAAGATCTTCCCGAAAAGGTTAAAACCGTGGTGCTCTATGGATCGGGTTCGGTAAAGATACAATTCAATATCAATCGTGATGACGCGGTATACAAATTCAAGAAGCCCTTTGAAGGGGTAATACCCAACCTGGAAAGGCGCTACCGTGAAACACAGTCCCAGGGTATTCGCGACTGGCTTGAAGGTTTTATGTCCAACCAGGTATGTGATGCCTGCGGGGGACACAGGCTTCGCCCTGAAAGCATGGCGGTTAAGGTTGGTGATTACAACATCGGTGAAATAAACATAATGTCCATCAAGGCTGCCGATATATTTTTTCAAAACATAAAACTGACTGAAACGGAAATGCTCATTGCCCGCCAGGTGATGAAGGAGATTCGGGCCAGGCTCAAGTTTCTCATTGATGTGGGCATCGATTATCTCACCCTGGACAGGGCGGCGGGCACACTCTCGGGCGGGGAGGCGCAGCGAATACGTCTTGCCACACAGATCGGCTCAAGCCTTACCGGGGTGCTCTACATACTGGATGAACCCAGCATCGGCCTGCATCAGCGTGATAACCGCAAACTGCTTGATACCCTGCGTGAACTGCGCGACCTTGGAAACACCGTGATCGTGGTGGAACACGACGAGGAGACCATCATGGACGCCGATTACGTTGTAGACCTGGGGCCGGGGGCGGGGCTTGACGGGGGCTACGTGGTGGCAGAAGGCACGCCCCGGCAGATAATCGAAAACAGTAAGTCGCTGACCGGGCAGTATCTCTCAGGAAAAAAGAAGATACCCGTGCCGGGTACGCGAAGAGAGCCTTCGGGTTTTATCGATATACTCAACGCCACCGAGCATAATCTGAAAAATATAGATGTGCGGTTTCCCCTGGGTGTGTTCACCTGTGTTACAGGGGTGTCCGGGTCGGGGAAATCCACCCTGGTGGTTGAGATCCTCTACAGGGCGCTGGCCCACCTGGTGATGCGGTCGAAGGTGTATCCCGGGGCTTTTGAGACCATCAAGGGTCTTGATAACGTTGATAAAGTTATTGACGTAGACCAGTCACCCATTGGCCGAACACCCCGTTCAAACCCGGCAACCTATACGGGGACGTTCACGCCAATCCGTGAACTTTTCTCTAAACTGCCGGATTCAAAGATTCGCGGGTACAAGCCGGGCAGGTTTTCCTTCAATGTGCCGGGGGGGCGATGCGAGGCATGTGAAGGTGACGGTATAAAGAAAATAGAAATGCATTTTCTGCCGGACATTTACATAACCTGCGAGGTCTGCAAGGGAAAACGATACAACCATGAAACCCTCGAGATCCGTTACAGGGGCAGAAACATACATGAAGTGCTGGATATGACAGTTGACGAGGCACGCGAACTGTTTGAAAATATCCCGTCGGTAAAAAACAGGCTGGCAACCCTGCAGCAGGTGGGGCTGGGGTATATCAAGCTTGGACAGCCGGCCACAACACTTTCGGGGGGTGAAGCGCAGCGAATCAAGCTTGCAACCGAACTTTCGAAGCGTTCAACCGGAAGAACCCTGTATATCCTGGATGAACCCACAACGGGACTGCATTTCGCCGACATTCAGAAGCTGCTTGATGTACTCAATTCGCTGGTTGACAGGGGCAACACGGTTATCGTAATAGAACACAACCTCGACGTAATAAAAACCGCCGACTGGATAATCGATCTGGGCCCCGAAGGGGGAGATACCGGCGGAGAACTGCTGGTTGAGGGTTCACCCGAAACCGTGGCCAGGCACAAAAAGTCATACACCGCATCCTTCCTGCGAGAAGCACTGAAATCTGTAAAATAATTAATATTCATATAATATATTTTGATGGTTTTTCCCAACATTCCGGAATGAGCTTTCTTTTTTTATTTGAATCTTTGCGAACCTTGCGAACTTAGCGTCTTAGCGGCTATTCTTTCAGGACTGTAGAACCACGAAAAACTGCCAAAATATATCAATATCTGATTGACTATTTACCCCTGATGACCGATAATCACACTAATATGACATAATGCTGGATATTACCAACCTTGAAGCCGGTACATTTTAATAATGAAGAATCTCGTTAAGAGAACAAGCATAATAATACTCTGTATGATCATGATCGTTCCAGTTCTTGCGCAGCAGGATACCCCTGCAGTGTTTGAAACAGCCAAAGGTCACTTCAAGAAGGGTATGTTTCATTTCAACCAGATGCATTACCTCGCCGCGGTGGAATTTTTTAGAAAAGCTGTCGCTAAATACCCTGATTACTATACTGCCCGTGAATACCTTGCCCGGTCGTACAAGCTGGCGGGGTTTACCAATGAAGCGTTAAATGAATGGGAACTGCTTTCTGACATGTCTTCTGACAATGTTATGATAAGAACCAAGATTGATACACTGCGCCTGAGGGCAGCTGATGTAGCAGCCCCCGATTATCCATTTGAATTCGTGCTTGCCGACAAGTATATATCAACCAACCTTGGACGCTTTCATTTTAAAGACCCGATGGATATCGCAATCGATACAGCCAGGAACCTGTATATAAGTTCTTTCTCATCGGGTAAAATAATCAAGCTTGATCCCAATGGCAATGGTGAAAATGTAATTAATATGGGCCTTGACAGCGGTATTTACGGCGTTGATTGCTACGATGATCGCCTTGCCGTCACTGATTTTAAAAGTAACAAGGTGGTAATTACCGGTACTGACGGCAGGGTGCTCAGTGAATTTGGTAAAACAGGTAACAATGAAGGTGAGTTTCACGGGCCGCAGGGTATTTGCTGGGAGCAGGGGAAGTACCTTTATGCAGTCGACTCGGGTAATAACAGGGTACAGAAATTCAACGGTTCGGGAAAGTTTATTCTGTCATTCGGCAAAAAGGGCAGGTATGAAGGCGAACTTGATAATCCAACAGGTGTGGCCATGCACAACGGCCATGTGTATGTAACGGATACCGGTAACCGTCGGGTGGCCGGTTTTGATGATTCCGGGAATTTTATCAAAAACATAGTGAACCCGGGCTTTCAAATGCCACGGGGTATCAGTTTTCATGGCAGTGTCATGTCAATCAGTGATGAAAAAAAAGGCCTTTTCGTGTATGACATGGATACGGGAAAGAGCCAGTGGATGAATGAATGGGATGATGATAATTATTTCAGAAAGCTTATGTCTTCGCGTTTTGATGCAGACGGATTTCTGTATTGTTGTGATACGTCTTCTGAAGAAGTATATATTTTTTCACCCCTGCAGAGCAGGTACACCAACCTCGAAGTTGAAGTAACATCCATAGATACCAATAAGTTTCCAATGGTGGCATTCTATATTAATGTGCGTAACAGGTGGGGGAATCCCGTGTACGGGCTTACCAGTGATAACTTTATTATAACCGAGGACAGCGCACGTATACCTGCTGTAAGTGTTGAATACCTGAAGAACAGGCCTGCTTCTGCCAGCATGGTGCTGTGTGTTGACCGTTCCAATGCTGACAGCGGTTATCATAACGAAATACCCTGGGTATCGGAGTTTATTCTCAAGAAGATGAAGAAGAATGACCGCCTGAAAGTACTCAACTTTAATGATGATTACTGGACTGGAAATGATTTTGACTGGAGCAGAAGAAGGGCACTTCGCGCCCTGAGGGAACGTGAGTACGGCAATGGAAAAAATTTCGGCCGTGTGCTGTATAATGCAATCGGCGACCTTGTACCCAGATTATCAAGACGGGGGGTGGTGGTGATAACAGACGGTTCTGTCTCGGATGATTCATTTACCACCTATACTGATGATAATGTCATTGATTTTGCCCGGTCACATTTCATCCCGGTCTATTTTATAACCTTTCGAGACGCTGATCCCGTTCTCAAAAAAATTGCCGATGCTACCGGTGGGGCAGTATACAGGGCCAGCCAGCTTGACGGCCTGAGATCCATCTATGACAGCATACGGGAAAGCGAAGAGTACCGGTACATACTTGTCTACTCCACCTTCAAGATGAAGTCATTAAAAGGCTGGTGGTCAGATACCACCTTGAACGTAGAGTACAAGGGACAGAAAGGGGTTGAATGGGGAGGCTATTTTGTACCGTAATGATGAAGGTGACCGTTTTCAACGGGCAACGGGGCTTATGATCCAGTCTCTTCGTTCGGGTGGTATCTATTCCACCTCTCTTTTACAGGCTTTCGCCGGCATTCCCCGGCACCTGTTCGTATCTGAGGCTTTGCGGTACAGGGCGTACGAAGATACATCACTGCCTATCGGTTTCGGGCAGACCATCTCCAGGCCATCAACAATTGCCCGGATGCTGCAGGTATGTGATATTAGAAACAGCTCACGGGTTCTTGAAGTGGGCACCGGTTCGGGATACCAGGCTGCCCTTCTTTCTGTATTATGCGACAGGGTTGTTACCTGTGAACGTATTCATGATCTGTACACAAGGGCACGACAGGTATTATTTCAGCTGGGACTGAATAACGTGCAGTGTGTGTATAATGATAATGGTGGTTTTCATACTGTACGCGGACAATATGACGTAATCGTGGTGGCAGCAGTGGCAGATGCGACTCCTCCCAGCCTGTTTGAGCTTATGGCCCCCGGGGGTGTGATGGTTGTGCCTGTTCATTCAGCTTCCGGCCAGGTGCTGCGCAGGTATGCCCGGGAAGAGAGTGGCAGTATTGTAGAAGAAGATATTGGAGACGCTAATTTTGTTCCCCTCGTAGTGTAACAGTTACCCTACTCAACCGGGATCATTTCTTTTAGCCATTGAATTGATTTGAAAAACTGGTCTTTCCCACCCGCTGCATGTCCCTGGTCGGGATACACTTCCATGGTTTTATTACATTGAAAATGATTAAAAAGGGCAAAGACACTTTCAGGTGGTGAAACTGTATCCTTGAACCCCACGGTGGATAATACAGGGCATGTGATGTTGTCGGAGAAATTTAAAGCATCAACATAGGAAAGATTTTTTTTCAATGATTTCTTTTTGGACTTGTGTTGGGCAATGTAGTTGTTAATTTCGTTTGCGGCATCCCCTTCTGAAAGATTCTGGCTCAATTCAAGATAGGTAAGTGAAGGTGTTTCAAGAACAAGTGCTTTCACACGATCAGAAAAAGCTGCGGTAAAAACAGATGCAGCGGCACCAAGACCTTTTCCCATCATGGCAATTCTGCTGCAATTGATATTGTTATTCAATCGCAGTGCATCAATTGACCGCAGCATGTCAAGATATACGGCGGTTACGTAATACTGCTGTATATCCAGAATGTTCTCCACAAGAAATCCGGGTGTTGGCTGGTTTTCCTCTTTAACCACATTCAGCATGGAATGTCCACGCATTACCAGTACAAGGTAGGCGAATTGCTCGTCGAAGGGGAAATCCATGTAGTAGTGGGGATCATTATAATCATGCAACAGTATAACCACGTTGGGACGGTTTACCCTGTCTGGAATATATAATAGACCATTCTGTTGGGATCTTTGAAACCCATTGAAAACCAGGTCGTATGCGGTGAATTTTCCTGTTGATCGTCTTTTATTCAGGTTGTACGAGGCTTCCATGGGCTGTTTTTTCTGTTCGCTTATGGCATGGGCCCAGAAGTTGGTGAAATCGGGTTCCCTTGCCAGTGGAGGCAGGTGCAGAAAGTATTTATCAAAGTCGTTTACAAGGGCCATAACATTCCGGGATCAATGCAGGATTTGGTATAATAACAGGTGGTTTCCATGGAATAATATATACAAAAAACCAACCAGTAAAAAGAACAGAAAAAGAACAGCAAGTGAAATAAGAAAATACCTGCCGGGACGAGCTATAAAATGCCTGGCAATAGATCCGGGAGTAAACCCTTTTCGCTTGAGGGATACCATGCGGTATAATACACCATATACCACCATTATTATAAGTCCGGCTATGGAGAATATTTTTACCAGGCTGGTAAAAAGTTCCTTGTTGTTAACCGCGAACATTATTACCGGGAATAATACGAGGTCAATAAATACGACGATAATAAAAGCTGATACTGCTATTGATATAAATAATAGCAGTATTTGTTTCGGTACAACAAGGTGATTCGTGCTGTTTTCATTTTTCATCATTATCTTTTTTTTCGGTAACACCCATCTCTTCTAGTGCTTCTTTGGCAGCCCTTTGTACTTTTGGACTGGGATCATATTCCATTTTGTATTTTAAAATGTCAATCGTTCTTTTGTTCTTCAGTTCCCGTATCAACTTGATGGCACGCAGACGAACCACCGCGTTGTCACTTTGCAGCGCGTCTTCAAGACGGGGAACAGCACTCTCGTCACCAAGTTTTGCCAGCGCGGCCACACAGTAAATGTGAAGATTGTAGAAGGTCTTTCTTTTGTTGAATGGGTAGGTTTCAATTTCGTCAATGACCTTGTTGAGATGAGTGGCCACCGACGGATCACCGATACGGGCAAGAGAACTGGCCGCGTATGCCCTGATTCCCTTGTCCTCATGTGGATCTTTCAGAAGCTGTACCAGGAAATCTTTTGATGCCTGTGATTTCACGTTACCGAGAAACAGTACCAGCAACTGACGATTACTGTTTGTTGTTTGTGTGTCCTTAATGGATTCGATGACATGATTTGTAATCTCTGATGCACCCAGTTCACCAAGTGTATGGATGAGGGCCTCTGTAAGATTACTGTCTTCACTCAAGTCCTGCTCTTTGAATTTCTTTATGATTTTATCCTTTGCGGCGGTGTATTTCATTCTTTTTATGGCATACACGGCAGCGATCTTGATATCCTCAGATTGATCATCAATTGAATCAATTATCCACGGCATGGCACTGGTGTCGCCAATTTCCGCCACGGTAGTGATGGCTGTCTTCTTTACTTCAATGTTCTCCTCAGTTTTCATCTGTTCATTTAAGATCTTTACCAGGTGTTTCTTATTGGATTCTTTTTTAAGTGACAGGATCATCTTTATGGCATGTGCCCTGTTCTTGTGAACCCCGTATTTTAATGTTTTTTCGATCATTTTGACATGCTTGTCTTCGGCATTGTCAATCTCTTCAGTCTTTTCATCCTTCTTACTCTTATCTTCTTTTTTATTTGCTTCGGGCTTGTCCTCTGAAGCCTTCTCTGCTGTGTCAGGCTCTTCAGCGGCTTTTTCTGTTGATTTGTCTGCTGGTTCCTGTTCTTCCGTCTTCTCCACGGGAGTAGTGTCGTCTTCCTGTGAATGCACTGATATAGTGGTAAAGAATACCAGGGTAAACGCTAAAAGAATTGTCAGCGAAATATTCAGAGTTATTTTGAGTGTATGTATACTGTTGTTATCCATATCTGTTCCCATTTGTGGTTATAAATTTATTTACTTCATTGTTGCTTACCATACTTATCGGAGCAAATGATACATAGCTGAATATGTACATTAGACTTGACATGATGCTGAAGTGTTACTATTATTTAAACTCTGATCAATATGTCTATATTTAATTACCTGGAGAATTATTTCATGAAAAAAATTGTCTTTGTACTTCTTATGCTGGCAATCGTTTTCGCGACCGGCAATGTTTCACTGCATGCCGAAGGTACATATTCCATAATTAAGCTTGATGGTTCTGTTAATCCAATCATAGCAGATCATATTATAAATTCAATACAAAAGGCCAACAATGAAGGGGCACAGTTCATAGTACTGCAGATGGATACACCAGGGGGACTCATGTCCGCTATGCGGGATATTATCAAGGAAATGTTAGCATCGAAGATTCCTGTAATCGTGTATACGTATCCCCGGGGGGCGCAGGCTGCTTCGGCAGGAGCGTATATAATGCTGGCGTCACACTACGCGGTAATGGCTCCCGGAACCGAAATAGGTGCCATGCACCCGGTGAGCCCCATGCTGGATTTCAGCCAGGAGAAGCAGGAAAAAGGCGATAACATCATGGAAAAGAAGGTATTGAATGATACCATCGCCTATGCCAGGAGCCTGGCCCAGATGCGTGGACGTAACGTGGACTGGACGGTAAAAGCTGTAAAAGACGCGATTTCCAGTACCAACGTGGAAGCCTATAAACTTGGTGTAATTGACATGATAGCCTCAGATATGAACGACCTGATGACCAAACTGGATGGTAAAAAGATATCAATCAATAAGGAAAAAGTAACACTCTCCACCACCGGCCTCAGTGTTCTGGAATATCCCATGAACTGGCAGCAGAGAATGCTGAATTATTTTGCTGATCCCCAGGTGGTGTTTCTTCTTTTTATCATCGGGGTGGCAGGTATAGGGTTCGAGTTGAAAAATCCCGGCATGATTTTTCCCGGAGTCGCCGGTGCAGTGTCGCTTTTTATCTTTCTCATGGCAGTTCGGGTTTTGCCCATTAATATCGCGGGTATCGTACTTATTCTGCTTGCAATTGTACTATTTATCCTTGAACTTCAAATAGTCAGTTACGGGTTGCTTACTGTTGCCGGGATGGTTGCCTTTGTTATTGGCTCAACTATCCTGTTTGACTCACCACTTCCCGGGGGAAGGGTTCCGATGACACAGATAATTGCTGTTCTTGGATTTGTATTGTTATTCGTATTCGTGCTGGTGCGGGCGGTACTGAACGTGCACTCAGAACGTGTTACAACCGGTACAGAAGGTATGGTGGGAGAGAAGGGGATGGCCTTGAAAGATTTCGCCCCCGGCGGCAAGGTCCAGGTGCATGGTGAAATATGGAACGCTGAATCAGATGACGAAATCCACAAGGGTGACCGTGTAATTGTGGAGAAGGTGGAGGGAATGCTGGTTCACGTGAAAAAGTTTTCTTAATTTATATGGTATCTTAGATACATCAAAAAAATAGACGAGGAGGAATCAAGATGTTAAACGCATTACCAACCCTGTTAATTCTGCTGGCGCTATTGCTGGTATCTTCAATCAAGATTATAAGGGAATACGAACGTGCGGTAATCTTTCGACTGGGAAGATTGCTTGGAGAACCAAAGGGGCCGAAGGGTCCGGGTCTTGTCATTGTTATTCCGTTTATTGACAAGATGGTTCGTGTGCCGCTGAGAATAGTGACCATGGATGTTCCATCACAGGATGTTATTACCAAGGACAACGTGTCCATCAAGGTGAATGCTGTTGTATATTTCAGGGTTATGGACTCCAACAAGGCGGTAAACGAAGTTGAAGACTACCTGTACGCAACATCGCAGCTGGCGCAGACAACACTTCGAAGTATTCTTGGTATGGTTGAACTTGACGAGGTGCTCAGTGATCGTGAACGAATTAACGAAGAGATTCAGAGCATACTTGATGTGCAGACTGACCCATGGGGTATCAAGGTAACCACTGTAGAAGTCAAGCACGTTGACCTGCCGCAGGAAATGCAGCGGGCAATGGCACGGCAGGCAGAAGCCGAGCGTGATCGACGGGCCAAGGTTATCAGCGCCGAGGGCGAGTTTCAGGCTGCGGCGAAGATGGTTGAAGCAGCAAAACTTATGGAAGTGCATCCAATTTCTGTTCAGCTTCGTTACCTGCAGACCCTTACCGAGATAGCAACCGAGAATAATTCTACTACCGTGTTTCCCATACCGTTGGACATGATTGACATGTTTAAAATAGCGAAAAAGTAGATATGCAGACATGTAGCCCCTTGCATGCAAGGGGGCTACATATCGATCAATTTTTTCAGCCGGTGCAGTTCATTTATGGCATCGATGGGTGTAAGCCTGTCGATGTCAATCTGGCTGATTGCCTGCACCATCCGGTGATTAGCGGCATTAAATATATCAAGTTGTTGCGAGCTTGAATCCTCTTTCTCGAGGATTTCTGTCTTCCTGTTTTTTTCCATCTTTTCCAGAATTTTACCAGCACTTGATGTGACTCGGGCAGGTACACCGGCCAGCTCGGCCACGTGTATGCCGTATGACTTGTCAGCTGCACCCGGCACAACCTTGTGAAGAAACTCGATACCATTAATCGAGTCTTTTACCATCACGTTATAATTTTTTATACCTTTTCTGTTGCCCAGCTTTGTCAACTCATGGTAATGGGTGGCAAAAAGTGTCTTCGCCTTAAGGTAGCGTTGTATATACTCTACAACCGCCCATGCTATTGACATGCCGTCGTAGGTGCTGGTTCCACGGCCTATCTCGTCCATGATGATAAGGCTCTTGTCGGTGGCGTTGTTCAGTATAAGGGCGGTTTCGTTCATCTCAACAAGGAATGTTGATTCTCCCCTGGCGATATTGTCTGATGCACCAATACGGGTAAAGATGCGGTCAGCAAGGCAGATCTCGGCTTCATCAGCCGGAACGAATGAGCCTACCTGCGCCATGAGCTGAATTATAGCGGCCATTCGTATGTATGTTGATTTACCAGACATGTTGGGACCGGTGATTATCTTGACGGTATTTTCTGTATCATCAAGCATGATGTCGTTGGGTATAAAGATTTCACGTGTATAGTATTTCTCTACTACCGGGTGTCGGCCGCTGGTTATACGGGTAATACCTTCCAGGCTGATCGATGGACGAATAAAACGCTGTTCAATAGCAGCCCGGGCAAAAGAAGTAACGCAGTCAAGTTTCCCCACGTGTGCTGCCAGTTGCTGAAGGGGTTCCCGCAGGGTGATCACCCTTGAATAGAGGGATTCGATCAGTTCTTTTTCCATCTCTACTATCCGGTCAGAGGCGGTGACGATGTCTGATTCAAACTTCTGCAGGCTTTCAGTGGTATACCTTTCAGAGCCTACAAGTGTTTGTTTTCGAAAATAGTCACCGGGTACCTTGCCGGACTGCCCCTTGCTGACCTCTATATAATATCCCAGCACCCTGTTGTAGCGTATTTTAAGGGTGGGAATGCCCAGCTTCTTCTTTTCATCTTCCTGGTATTCAAGTATCCACTGCTTGGCATCCGCTTTCAGTGAATGCAGCCTGTCAAGTTCATCAGATACCCCTTCCCGGATAACCCGTCCCTGCTCGGGAGAAAGCGCAGGTTCATCAACCATGGTGTTTTCAATATCATGGGCCAGTTCAACCAGCTTGTGGTCAACCTGCTGAAGTTCAGGCATTATGGATACCGGCTGTTTCTTCAGCAATTGGGCTACGTCAGAGACCGAATGTATGGAATGGGCCAGTGAAAGAAAATCCCGTGGAAAGAATCTCTTGAGAGAAAACCGTGAAACAAGACGTTCGATATCATAGATGCCGGAAAGGTGTTGCTGCATGGTATCTGTAAGCTGATGATACTCGTGAAAATACTGTACCGAGTCAAGGCGGTCCTGGATGCGTTTCATGTCAAGCAGGGGATGCAGAAGAATGTGTTCCAGTGTCCTTCTGCCCATGGCTGTTTTGGTATAGTTCAGTACCGAAAAGAGTGTACGTGACCGGGAGCGTTCCTGCTGGTTCTCAATTATCTCCAGGTTGGTAATGGTCTGGTCATCAAGAACCATGTAATCACTTGTTACAAGCCTTCTTGGATGTTTGAGATGGCCCAGTGCGCTTCTCTGAGTATCCTGCAGGTAATGGAGAAGGGCACCCGCGGCAAGTATTTCAACCGGGTCTTCAAGGCCCAGCCCTTTGAGGGAAGCGGTGCCGTAAATATCTTTAATGGTATCGGAAAGGTAATCAGTATCGTAATACCATTGATGTGTACGGGCGAGGGATATACCTTTTTGCTGAAGAAATTCGCTGTAAGGGGCGTCATCCCCTTCATTGTGCTCCCTGAAAAGTATCTCGCGGGGATTAAACCGGGAGATATTACCGCGAAACATGTCCATGGTTTTGCTGGTTGTGGCAATGAAGAAATCCCCGGTGGAAAGGTCGGCAAATCCCATACCAATTGAATCAGGCCCCACAACAACAGAGCCGAGAAAGTTGAAGTCGTCAGACTGCAGCAGGTTAGACTCGATGACGGTACCGGGCGTGATAATACGAATGACATCCCGTCTCACCACTGTGCCTGAGGAGGGAACCTGTTCCATCTGTTCGCAGATGGCAACCCGGTAGCCTGCCTTGATAAGGCGGGCGATATAGCTTTCGGCCGCATGATAGGGCAAACCGCACATTGGAATATCGTTTTGCCTGGATGTTAATGCAATGTCCAGAACCTTTGATGCAAGCTTGGCGTCCTCAAAAAACATCTCGTAGAAATCACCCATTCGAAAGAACAGAATATCATTCTGATGTTTCTTCTTGATTTCGTGATATTGTTTCATCATTGGAGTAAGTTTGGATTCCATGTGTTCAGTCTCCGTAGATGTAGAATCTTTCATTTTTATATATCATCTGTGCCACGTTGCCGTTCATGCCCAGTTCTTCGGCCAGCCGTATCTTCATGCGTATGGCAGAATCTGAACTGGTGAACCTGCCGGCGTATATCATGTACATGTTTCTTTTCCTGGCAATCTGCACCATGGACAGATCCTTCTTAAGAAGCAGGTGAATCTGCTCGGCCCTTTTCAGGTTATAGAAGGGGCCAAGGGCGATAGTAAAGTATTCATCGGCTGCATGTTTCTTCTGGTCACTCATATCCCGTTCCGGGTGTATGTCAATTACATCACTTCCCGTGATGAGGGATTTATCAGGCATGAAGTGTACTTTTTTCGGGTTCATTTTTTCAATGAGTGTGATCTTCTTTCGTGAATAACCGGCTTCCGGTGACCTGGGGTATGCCGTGGAGACATGAAGATACGTAGAATAGGCGTGATCTATCATTTTGCGATTTTCGTAAAAGTTTCCAAGAAGCAGCAGTATTGTGGGATATACATCCGAATTTTTGTATCCATGCGCCAGCTCCGAAAGTGAGGAGATATAGTTTCGGGAGTATCCCCAGGTATGACGGGTGATGGAAGATTTTAACAGTAGTGTGTGTGCCAGCGTATCATACGCATGGGAGGACGAAAGTGCCCTGCTGGTTGCCGCGTCCCCCTCTTCGTACCTGTTCATTACAATATATGATTTTACCAGGTAAAGCTGAAAATCACCGGTGTACCTGCTATCCGGGAAATTCTTTACGGCGAAAGCGGCTTCTTTGCTTAATTCTCCCCATCGTGAGAGCAGGTACAAAATAGTGCATATGCCGTACTGGGCGTGATCGCGTTTGCGGTAATAACGGTAATACTTGATAATCTTTCTATATTGATCAATTGCATCGTCAGGATCATTTTCATGATCAGCCATAAGCAACCTGATGTCAGCCACGTAGTCGCTGCGCGGATAACGCTTGTAAAATTTATTTACAAGTGCATGCGCCCTTTCCAGTTGATTCTGATGAAACGCACGGTTTATTTCCAGGTAAAGGCTCTTCTCGGTTACAGCGTGCGCGGGGAGCGTGCCGATGCAGGTTACCACGAGGGTAATGAGCAGTAGTGCGGTTACATTATGCAATCCTTTTCCCATACAGGGTTGAACCTTTGATGCCGGTAATAGTTACCCGCAGTTTCTTTCCGATATCGTCTGAGCTGCCCGGCATTACAACCGGATGATTGAGGAAGGTTTTCCCCATAACTTCATTGGGCGACTTCTTGCTTATCTTTTCAACGATAAGGTCTTCACGGCTGTTAATTCTTGATCTAAGCTTTTCCGCTGATATGGCACGTTGAACCTGTATCAGGCCGCCCAGGCGTTTCATCTTTTCTTCATTTGTTATAGTTTCAACTTCACTGTACGCCGCGGTCCCTTCGCGGGGAGAATAGGCGTATGTAAACGCATCATCGTATCGTATGGTTTTCACCGCGTCAAGGGTTTTGCGATAGTCTTCACCTGTTTCACCCGGGTATCCCACAATAAGGTCAGTGGACATGGAGTGATAGTCAAGTTCTCTTTCGGCGGTTTCAACAATTTTCATATAATGGGCCATCGTGTAATGACGGTTCATTTTTGCAAGTATCCTGTCCGAGCCGCTCTGCAGGGGTAAATGCAATGATCGGGATATAACCGGATTGTCCCTGATAACCTTTATGATATCATCGGAGAAATCCATAGGATGGGAGGTGAGAAAATTTACACGTTCAAGCCCGCCAATGGCTGCAACACCCTCAAGCAACCGGTAAAAGGGGATATCCTTACTGTCCTGGCCATACTGGTTGACGTTCTGGCCCAGTAATGAAATTTCGGTAATACCCTGGTCAGCCAGGAGTTTGCAATAGCCCAGTATCTGCTCAGAGGGAAAGGATATCAGGGTGCCCCGAACATAGGGTACAATGCAGTATGAGCAGAAATTGGTACACCCATGGGTAATGGTTACCCACTTGTGCCAGGGTTTTACGTCTGGATGCTGAACAAGGTCGTGATCGATCCTGGTGTGGAAATCGGATGGTTCCTGGGAGAGATATTCCCGGTGCTTCCTGCCATTGATGTACATGTCCAGGTGCCGGCCGATGGCTGGAGTATTATACGGGCCTACCACCATCTGTACGGTATCATCTTTGAGCAGGTCAGTTCCAAGCCGCTGTGCCATGCAGCCGGCCACTACAATTATGGATTCGGGTAATGATGACCGTGCCCTGCGTATGCGTGAAAGGGCACGCTCTTCGGCGTGATTGCGTACACTGCATGTATTGAATATTACTATATCAGCATCACCTTCGTCAGCCGCGGGGGAGAAACCTGAATTGTTCATTGAAAGGTCCATTAACTCTGAATCGCTTTTGTTCATCTGGCATCCAAAGGTTTCTATGTGAAATTTCAGTTTCTTCATGTAGTACCTATAGCACCATTTTCTGTAAGGGTCATTATTTCTGATTCACTGTAACCAAGGGAGGCAAGAATATCCCTGTTGTGATAGCCCGGCGTACTTCCGGCAATGGGGGCATGGTAATTCCCGGATGCGAATTTGATGGGGGACGCTGCCTGGCGGAAGGCTGTTCCTTTTTCGTTTGTAATGGATATGATCATGTCCCGCTCCGCGATGGGGGGATTGGCAATTGATTCGGACAGGGAGTATACCGGTTCCACGCAGGCGTCGCAATCACGGAATTTTTCTACCCAGTAACTCAAAGGCCTGGAGGCGATAACTTCTGCAACATCCTTTTTGGATTTCTGCATGGTGTTTTCGTTTGACCCGGCAAGAGAGAGAAGATGCTCACATCCGGTTATCTCACAGAATGATTGGAAGAACTTGGGCTCTATGGGGCCTACCGACAGGTAGCGCTGGTCAGATGTCCGGTAAAAATCGTATATGGTGCCCCCGTTAAGCATTCCGGTTTCAGCCGAGGGCTCTTCCCCGTCCGCCAGAAAACCTGCCGTTGAAAAAAGCGACATTGAAAAGACACCGTCGGTAATGGATACATCGATATAATCACCGCGTCCTGTTCTTGATCTTTGAATACAGGCGGCCAGCACGCTTATCACCAGGTTCTTTGAGCCGCCGGCTATATCGGCTACCTGTATGCCTGACAGTGCTGGTCCCGAGTCTTTTCTGCCGGAAAATGATTCAACCCCGGACAGTGCCATGTAATTGATATCATGTCCCGCCCGTGAACTGTATGAACCGGTTTGCCCGTAACCGGTAAGTGAGCAGTAAATAATTTTTTCATTGATTGCTTTCAGTTGGGGATAGCCAAGACCCAGCTTCTCCATGACACCAGGTCTGAATTGTTCAACTATGATATCATAATCCTTCACCAGCTGAAATACGATATCACGGGCTTCCTGCTTCTTCAGGTTCAACGTGAGTGATTTTTTTCCCCTGTTGATATGGGCATAGGCGGCCGAAATACCGTCAACGAAGGGAGGCACCATTCGCATGAGATCGGGATTGGTGCTGTTTTCTATCTTGATGATATCCGCACCGAGATCGGCCAGCATCATGGTTCCGAATGGACCCGGGAGCAGGTATGTGAAATCAAGTATTTTGATATCCTGAAGGGGATATTCCATCATTTTCCTCTGATTTGCCCTGAGTTGGTATTCAGTGAACACCAGGTGACCTGTATCGTCAAGTAAAACAGGACAGGGTAGCGGTGGCCTATAGATAAAAGTTATTGCAAAAACTGGATGATTCTGCAAAAATGTAAATCAGTAATATTTGATAATTTACAGCCATTGTGTGAAGGTGATAATGGATCCAAAAGGACTTATACGGCAGTTTCAGAAATATGGGGGCATGGTAATAGTTTTCAATGGTGTGGTGTTCACCATCATATTCAGTGTGGCCTTCCCCCTTTTCAAGGATACCAGGTTGCTGGTGGCATATGCGATATTTTTTCTGTTCTCGTTCACCGGAATATTTTCATATTACATGTTTGCGGTTCGAAGGATAGTCAAGCTTGTGGGTTATGAGGACGAGGAGACCAGGCTGAAACTGCGCAAGATGTTCGGTGACGACGCACTCATTACCATGTTGATAAATATCCTGTACCTTCTGTTCATCTACCTGCCGCTGTTCGCGTTGATGTATGTCAAGTTCGGGTATACAAACATATATTATCATTTTTACGTGTTTTTTGTCTGCATATTTGTGTTTCTTTTCCTGGGATATAATTCCATGATAGTGTGGTATAAAAGGACATATCCCCTGGGGAAAATGGGTATACCCGTTGCCGTGCAACGATTGAGAAGCAAGATCATCAGCGTGGTTTTGCCCATAATATTGCTGACATCAGTTATGTTACTTGTCGCCTTTTATTTCCTGCAGTCAAATACCGTCAAAGGCCCAATTGATACCAGGATCAGTGATGCCTTTCATTACATGGACAGCCTTAGAGCTGAAGGTGATGAAGACACTGAGATAATAATACCGGCAGCGGTAAGTGATTATAGCGGCATCATTTTGCAGGTTTCAAAAAAAGGAATCATAACAAGGAGTTCACGTACCGGCCTGGCTGGCAGGGAGTTGCGGAACGTGGTTGAACAGGGAAAACAGCCTGATTTCTTATATACACAAACAATAGAAAATCTTCACTCAATCATTACAGGTGAAAACGGAAAATTTGAAGGTGTGTTTGATGGTACCAGGTCGGTTTATTTCCATCATACAGGGGAGGGGAATGATTCATCACTGGTATTCGTGTTTGATGAATCAGTAATTTATAACAGGGTGTACAGCGCCACATTCTATGCCACAATTATCATGTTTTTCATTAACATCATAATTCGCTACATGGTAAACCTGCGCCTGATAGGACTTTCCCGTTCAATAGACGTAGCCATGCCAATGTTAGAGGACTATATCAATGGCGACCTGACAAAGGACATAAAGCTGGTAAAGTCAAGGGATGTAATGGAAGACTTTGTGCGGCATTTCATTGGTTTTAAAGATGTGATCTCAAGTTTTATCAGGCAGTCTAAGGAAATGACTGAAAGGGTAACTTCATTCTCAGAGTCTATAGCTGAATCGGGTTCTGTTATCAATACTTCGTCATCACGACAGGCACAGTTGCTGGACGAATCAGCCCGCCTGGTAAATGAGATTGCCGATGCCTTCTCGAAAATTGCGGCGGATTCATCAGACGAGAACAGCAACATACAGGAATTGCAGGAGCGAATAAGCCAGCTAAATGACGCCATGAATATGCTTAACGAGGATGCCCAGAAGGTGAACAACTCGTTTGACTACGTGGAGAATAGCGCGGGTGAGGGTGCCCAGATGGTTAAGATCTCTTCCGAGGGGTTCCAACGGGTTGCTGAACATTATGAAAATATTCTGAACGTGATTCAGCTGATTTCTGATATAGCCGAACAGGTAAACCTCTTGTCATTAAACGCGTCAATTGAGGCTGCCAGGGCTGGTGATCACGGGAAGGGATTCGCAGTGGTTGCCGAAGAGATATCCAAGCTGGCAGACCGCACCGGGCAGAGTGTGAAGGATATCACTGCCCTGATCAACGAGGGTAACGAAGAGATACGTGATAACATGAAGAACATTGACAGGATGCATACCGCTTTCGGGTCCATTGTTCAGAATATTGAAAACAGTGCTGAAATAATCAATGGATTTATACATACCATTACCGCAAGGGTTGAAGACTTCTCGGTTATCAATCAGAATATCAGGGGTATCAGTGATTTCTCTGATGAGCTGTCCCGGTCAACCAGCGAACAGAGCCAGAATACCGGCCAGGTGACCGATACCATTCAAACCGTCAGTGTTGAGGCGGGCCTTTTTGTTGAAAGGGCACAAGACCTGTCCAGAAGCGCTGATGAATTGAAATCAATGGCCCTGTCACTGAACGAGGCACTCGAGAAATTCAGGGTGTGATGGCACCTCTCAGGCGATACCTGTTTTTGTGAAGATAAAATCAATATTGGCA
>CAZVRB010000040.1:0-10504 GCA_964629365.1 uncultured Leptospiraceae bacterium | reverse complement strand
ACTCAATACAAATTACTATAGTTATTATCAAAGCAAGAAATATGTTTTTTTGTTTATCATCTTCATTTTCTTAATAGCAGCTTTCATTGCGGGAATTTTTTTAGGCTCATCTGTTATAAATTTTGAAGATATAATCAATATTGGCAAGATACCTGTCCAGTGAGAATATATCATCAAGTTCGCTTTCGCTGATACGCTCCGCTACCCGTTTGTCGTCGGATGCCAGCTGTTTCAATGTTCCTTCACGTTTCCAGACACGCATGGCGTTTTCCTGTACGATGGCATAGGCCTCTTCCCGGCTGTAGCCGGTTTCTACCAGCTTCAAGAGAAGTGACTGGGAAAAGAACAATCCACCGGTTCGGTCAATATTTTCCTGCATTGATTCCGGGTATACATGAAGATTCTTGATGATGAATGTCATCTTGTCCAGTATGTAGTCGAGGGCGATGGTTGAGTCGGGAAGTATAATTCGTTCCGCGGATGAATGGGAGATGTCCCTTTCATGCCACAGGGTCATATTATCAAGCGCGGTTTGCAGGTTCGATTTGATTACCCTTGATATTCCTGATACCCGCTCAGAAAGAATGGGGTTTCTCTTGTGGGGCATGGCTGAAGAACCTTTCTGTCCTGTCTGAAAAGGCTCTTCGATTTCCCGAACCTCGGTTCTCTGCAGGTGACGAATTTCAGTTGCAAGCTTGTCAAGTGAGCCTGCAGTAATGGCCAGCACCGCCATGAACTCGGCGTGACGGTCACGCTGGATTATCTGTGTGGAAATGGGGTCGGGTTCAAGTCCCAGTGTATGGCATACCATGGTTTCGATTTCAGGGGCAATGCTGCTGAAGGTTCCAACCGCTCCAGATATCTTACCGAAAGAAATATTTTCAATAGCTCTTTCAAGACGGGCGAGGTTTCGTTCAAATTCTTTATAATACAGGGCCATCTTGATACCGAATGTGGTAGGTTCTGCGTGTACCCCGTGTGAACGTCCCATGCAGGGTAGACTCTTGTGTTCAAGCGCCCTGGCACGCAATGCATCCATGAGCTGGCGTATATCCTGGGCGAGGATTGTTCCTGCCTGTTTCATTTGAATGGAAAGGGCGGTATCACCAATATCACTTGAAGTAAGACCAAAGTGGATGAACCTGCTAGAGGGGCCAACGAACTCGGCAACCGATGTTAAGAAGGCGATAACGTCGTGATGTACCTGGCTTTCGATCTCTTCTATCCTGTCAAGATCGAAGTCAGCCTTTTCTTCGATTATACGCAGGTCTTCTTCGGGAATGGTACCCATTTTGGCATGTGCCTGGCACGCCGCGATTTCTATGTCAAGCCAGATCCTGAACTTGTTTTCCAGTGACCAGATCCCGGCAATTTCTTTTCTTGAATATCGTTCAATCATACTGTTTTCCTGTGACCTTAATTTATGAGAAACACCAATCATGGGTAAATGCAAAAGTAAATCAAGAAATTTTTTGTAACTACTCAGCTATGTTTTAAATAATAATACTCCCTGTTAATGTAGTACACTCAAGATATTTCCCCGCCTGCGGCGGGGGAAATATGCAGACAATAGTAATTCCGGGGGATTCGATCGATATCTCTCCCGCCTCCGGCGGGGGAGATATCATATCTCATAATCAGAGAAAAGCAGTGACTTGGATTTAATTTTAGTATGAAAATAATGTTCTACGAACAGGGATATGGAGAAGAGGAAGTGAAGCAAATCAGATTCATTGTACTTTTCATGAGAAATATCAATGAACTTTTTGCAGAAACTGTCGTTCACGAAACCCAGCACCTCAAGTGGAATAGTATTACTTCTGTTGCTTGCCGGGTTTGACCTGTCACATGAATGGCAAATGGTATTAAAATCATCGATATGTATTCTGAATGATGAGGAGAGAACCCTGCCGCAAAATGAACACCGGTCAATGTCGGGAAGAATCCCCAGGGTATGAAGAAGGTGAAGGGTGAAACAAAGGGTAATGTGCAGGGGATAGGTGGTGGTTTTCATAGTAGCCAGGGCCGAATAAAGAAGATTGTAAATAGCCTGCGCGGGGTCACCGGATGCGGAAGTTTTATCTACCATCTCAAGCATGAAGTACACATTGAGTATCTTTTCCAGGTTGTCCCGCACCTGGAGAATATCCTGTAACAGTGTGAACTCACCGGCAACTGTAACCGGCTTGTTCTCGTGATGGTAATACACAAGTTGAAGGGCTGTGCCCGGCTCAACTGCGGATCTGGACCGCCTTTTACTTTTTCGTAGTCCCTTGAATATAAATGTTCGCTTACCGTATTCACCGGTAAAAATTGTTGCAATGGTATCCGCTTCACCCGATTCCCGGGACTGAAGGATAATCCCCTTGCATTTCTGGATTTCCATCAATCATTATCTCTGCCCTGTAATATTGTGACAAGTATCCTGTTTATTCGTGTACCTTTAATATCTTTTATCTTGAATGAAAGATTACCATGAGATATTTTTTCATTTTTAAGGGGGATCTTGCCAAAGAGGTCAAAGACCATACCCCCAATGGTATCGAATTCGTTTGTGGGCAGCGATGATCCTGTCTCATTGTTGAAGTCGTTAATGGTCATGCGCGAGTCTACTTCGTATTCACCTTCGTTGATTTTCTGTATTTCCGGTAATTCGTCTTCGTCGAATTCGTCATTTATGTCCCCCACGATCTCTTCAAGCACATCTTCCATGGTAATGATACCTGCAACACCCCCATATTCGTCCACCACTATGGCAAGGTGAAGTTTTCGTAATTTGAATTCAAGCAGTAATTCATCAAGGGGCATGGTTTCAGGTACGAAGTAGGGTTTATGTAAAAGTTTTTTAATAATAAACTTTCGTTTTTTCTCTACCAGGAAGATGAGCAGGTCTTTTACGTATAATATGCCGGTTATATTATCAATGGTGTTCTCAAAGACAGGTATTCTTGAATGACCTGCGTCGAAAATAAGTGTAATAACATCTTTTAGCTTACAGTTTGATTCAATAGCGACAATATCGACCCTGGGTATCATTATCTCACGGGAGATCTTTTCTGAAAGCTGCACTACGCCACGTATCATCTCTTTTTGAGACAACTCGAGGGCATTAATATCAAGGGAGAAATTTTCAATGTTCGTATGTGATAATAGACGGTTATTACGCCTGGATGGATGAAGTAATCGTGATAAGAATCCTGATCTTTGCTTACTCTGGCTTTGCGACTCGGGATTATCAGATGTCATAGCTGGCAGTCTTTTCGTCCTCCATTATTTTTTTATCTTGTAACGCAGATAGCAGCATCATGAAATATATGTCAACAGTTATTTCAGGTTTACTCCCATACGGTAAAATTCTTAATGGTATTTATCAGGGTATTGGAGCCCTGCACCGAATCGTCCTTGGAAAGGTTGCAATCATTGTATAGTGAATCAGCCATAAATTTTCTCATGGCCATGTATACATCATCGGTTGGGAAAAATATAAATGAAAAATTGTCTCCCTCTTTTGTAAGGATGGTAAAAGAGGTATACAGCATGACAGGTTCACGGGGAACCATTATCTTTTCCTGTTTTTTCCCGGTGAATATATCAAGATCGTCAAACCTGTACGGGATTTTCTTGCTGGCTTCACGGTGAACCGGTTCTTCATGTTTATGGGTAAAGGTGGGTGGTTCAACCAGTATGTGTGTCCTGTTGCCGTCAGTCTTGAATGTCAAGCCTTCGGCTGTCCTGTAAATGTCTTTTACATTGGCGTACGCGGTTATCTCGTAAATTGAATAGACTGATGTGGGATCAAAAAAAGAAGAAATGATGAAACCACCATTAGCTGGAATTTGCTCACCAAGGTAAGCTTTCAGAAGTCCCATAGCCTTTGCCATCTGCATAACCCTCAGGTAATTTTTATGAACCAAAGTATACAGCAGACAACATGTTTAATCAATAAAAAAAATTTTATCCGCGTATATTACTGTCCAGATTCCAGGAAAGATCGTAATGGTGACGGGACGTCTTCAGTGTGTACTGTTTGGCTCAACAGGGTGGTATCTACTGAATTATATGTATGCCAGTATAGCATGTGTTGGTCTGATCCTGTAAAACCTTCGCACAAGTCGAGAACTGCCGCGAATGTTTTCGAAGTGTATGTGGGGTCAAGTGTTATATGCTCCCGGTCTTCCATAAGATACATGGCGTTCATGCATTCAGGGGTGGTACAGCCATACCCGTCACCATAGTAATCATCAATTATAAGGGGTGGTTGAATATTCACATCGGGAATTTGAGGTGTGAGTCGTTTTAAAAACCTGTGTGTGGTAAAGACAAGATTCATTACGGTTTCAATTGTACATGTCTGAAGCGGCCCCAGGTAATCCGGGGTGACCCGAACACCGATGACCGTTGATTTCAGTCCGGCAAGTGCCACACCAAGGGTGATTCCCGCCAGGGTTCCTCCTGATCCCAGCGGGCACACAATTGATTGCGGTTCAGGCATCTGTCCTTCATCAATCTGGGATTTCAGTTCAAACACCGCGTTTACAAAACCTGCTGTCCCCACAGGGGTTGAGCCTCCCGCGAACAAGAAAAAGGCACCGGGGTTATACAGCCGTTCAATTGTATAATAGGCCAGGGCGGTAGCAAAGAGTGATTTTCTATATACCTGTTTTGCCCTGTAATGGCTGAACAGCCTGAGATTTGTCTTTACATTTTCTGTAACCGGCTGGTGAAAAAGAAGCAGGCGACAGTCAATACCAATTTCTTTACAGAAGATGGCAGTTGCAAGTCCATGGTTTGTGCCGATACCCCCCATTGTGACAATCTTCTTCTTTTTTTTACTGAGAACATCTCCCAGTATAAATTCCAGTTTTCGAACCTTGTTGCCGCCATATATGCTGGAAGTTGCATCATCCCTTTTTATCCACACTCTTTTTTTTCCAAGCTTTTGCAGTTTTTCAACGGGTGTGGGGTAATTACCAAGGGCCAGCCGAGGCAGTGATTTTTCTAAATCAGGATATTGTTTAAAAAGCGGGATCGACCTGTCACTGTTCATCTGCCCATTTCTCCTGGTACAACAGATCCTCAAGATATACACCTTTTCTCTTGCAGTATTCTTTTCTTGCAAGATAGTAGCCAATACCGGTAAGAATAAAAAAGATAAATCCGCCGGTTTTTAATAATGATTTCATGTCTACCATGATTACCATTCCGAAAAACAATACCATGAAAATTCCTGTAATGGCACAGAACCATCTGAAAAATGGCGGCATTTTAAATGATGACCTGCTGAACTGCAGGGGATAAAGTGCGGGAAGCCTGAGTGAAGCCAGTAGAATGGGAAAGAATATTATCAGTCCCCCAAGGGCTGCATACGATGCCAGTGTTTCAAGTGATACCCTTGAGAATATACCAGCGATTGACAGTATCCATATAATAGTTAGAAGAATATGCGGAGTGGCGTACCTGGGATGTAAGGCGCCAGCCCTTTCCGGCAGTATAGAATCCCCCACTATCATGAGCAATGATTTGGTGCCTACTATGAAGAGGGCGTTGAGTGTGGTAACCAGTGCCAGTATGGCCCCCCCGATTATAAAGAAGGCGATACCCCCACCTGTAAGAAAGACTTTACAGGCGGTAATAAGTGGTTCGGCTGATGAAAGGAGGGGTTCAATGGGCCCGCAGCCAACCGTGGCTATTGCCACAAGCACGTACACAGTGGCCACCACCGGGAAGGCAATCATAAATGCCCTGGGGATCACTTTACCGGGGTTGATTATCTCTCCACCAAGTTCGATTATGCCGTTGGCGCCGAAGTAAGTAAACGTGAGAAGAGAAGTTCCAAGCAGAAGTGAACCGGTGTTGTGTTCACCAATTATTGAAAATGATGTCATATCCATTGAGACTATCCCTTTTGAAGCATAATACACAAGGGATGATAACAATATCAGCACAAGAACCGCCTGTACCTGGGCAGCAATTTTAACTCCTCTCAGGTTCACCAGGTAAAGTACGGTAACGATTATTGCGGCCAGGAGATGTATTGATACCCCGGGAATGTATACAGAGATGTACCTGGCACATGAAATGGCATAAAGGGGTATCTGGCCGAAAAAGGATGCCAGTGCGTATACCCATATACCGGTAAATGCCAGTCCCGGAGAGATCATGCGGCTGGGATACATGTAGTTGGCGCCGGTTGTGGGTAATGTGGATCCAAGCATGGCAAGGGGCATCATGCTTATGAACACGGGAATAACGGCAAGTGCGTAAGCCAGTGGAAGAGCGCTGCCCACAATTTTCAGAACGATTCCGGTAAAAACGAAAACCCCTCCACCGATCATGAATCCTATTGCGATAAAGGTTACGGCTGGAAGGGTAAGTACTCGTTGAAGGCCAGTAGGGTTCATAGCATTCTTTTCCCTGATATGTGTATTTTGAGGAAGACTATTCATATATTACAGTTGCAAATAAATCAACAAAGTTTTATTATGTATTATTATTAATAAAAGATACTTTTTCTCTGTGATCTCATTTCTTTCTGTGTTTCTGTGTCTCTAATGGAGCGAGCCATGAATATTACAGATATACTTGAAAAACTGGCCATACCCCGTCCCAATCACAGTGATACGCTTGATGCGGTGATCGCATCGATTAAGCAGTTGCTTTCTTCATGGGATATTGCATTTAACGTCCAGGAATTCACCCTCAGACCGTACGAACATGCGCTGGTTGGTCTGTTCTGTATCCTGTTGTCTATCTTTTCCTTCGTATTTATAACCAGAAAGAAACCGATCCTTGCCCTTTTATGCGCGGTACTTATACCAGTTGTCGCCATTCTTGAATTCGAGTATTGCATTCCAGTGGTATCATGGATTATCAGTAAAACGGGACAGAATATCATCATCCCCTTTGACGTGGCAAATCCTGTCAGGGAAATAATCTTCATGGCGCACGTGGATTCAAAGACAGACTTTTTTGATCATATCGAACGGGCCCGCGTCTATAACTGGATACCGGTGGCGGTTATAATCGGACTGTTGCTGCCGGTTATTATGAAGCTGTCAGTTAAAATAAAAATACTTGCACACGAAATAGTTAACAGGGTAATCCAGGGATTGTCGGTATTGTTGATACTATACTGGTGTCTTGTGGGAATCGCGTTCGGTGGATTTATTTTCCTGGAAGAGGAGAGCCCCGGGGCAGTTGATAACGGTGGTTCTGTCACAACTCTTTTGAAGCTCTCACAAAAAATACACCTGGGCAATGTTAATACCGCTGACAACAGGATCACCATAGTGCTTACTACCGGTGAGGAAGTGGGTTTACAGGGAGCCGATGCTTACCTGGAAAAACGGTTTAATGGAAAAGACAAAGATGATGTGCCGGTATACCTGGTAAACCTTGAACTGGTGGGCCAGAACGGGAACATGGTATACTGGGAAAAGACAGGTACATTCCTCAACTGGTACGGGGTAAACCCGGAACTGGTGAAAAGATTGAACAGGGCATGGAAAACTGTTTCCGGTAAGGAGATGGAACGGGCAGGCAAGATTACTGATGATACCCAGCGTTTCGCAGCGGTGGATATTCCCTTCATTACAGTAGGCAACTCCGGTGTTCCCGGGTTGGGAATGGGGGGCTTTCACAGCTCCGATGATAACATGGATCGTGTAAATGCTGATAATATACGCTTGATGATCAAGACCCTGTCGGCATTTATAGAGCAGTGGTAAATGGTTCAGCGTAAGGGTTCTATTTCAAGTCCTTTCATGGTATATCGCTTCCTGGAAAGCAGCATTGGTGCCTGGTACCGCAGCACCCCGGCAAGGATTAAACGGGCACGTTGACGGATTCGCCGTTGTGGAGTTTCCCCGATTGCCAGCTGTACCAGTTCAAGCAGGTGATACACTGGCATGTTACGTATGGGGTTGATCAACTGTGCCACCGAAAGCTGCTGCATGCAGCCGGCGCAGTACACTGCTACCGCGTCAGCCCCTGGCTGATGGGAGGTCTTCAGGGCACGGTTGGCTGTCAGAGTTATTTTGAAAGGATTGTAGTTTGAATAATCACTGAACCCACCGCCAATTCCACAGCACAACTTCATGTCCCGGATATACTCCTGTTCAAGAACAGTAACGCCAAGCTCTTCAAGCAGCTTCCGGGGCAGATCCATGAACCCGTCACCAAATGCCTTGGCATGGCACGAATCATGGATGGTAGTAGTCATCTCCAGCCTGTTTGCGATCTTAAGTTCACCAGACCGTATCTTCTCGTATATCCATGGAAGGATGTGAACGATCTCGAAGTTGAACTCTCCGCCGAAACGGGGAAGAATACTGGTGAAAAGGTTCCTCCCTGCGGTACAGGGAATATACATCCTTTTAACACCTATCTTTTTGAAATGGGCTGTCAGCTTCAATGCCACCTCCCGGAGCTGGTCAAATCTCCCCATACGGTAATACATCTCTCCGCAGCAGAGATCAAGGGCACCTCGTATTTCCAGACCATCAAGGAGACTGGTCATGGTGAGGTAGGGAACAGTGATAAAGTTGCAGCCGGGATAGAATATCTCTTCACAGGGACTGTCATCGTCCCACCTGGCGACCAGTTCTTTTTCATCATCAGGCAGGTGATCAAGCACAAATGTTCTGAAATTAAGATCGGCGTGGGGCATGAAGTAACGGGCTTGTGCGGGCATACCGTTGCTATTGTACTGGCGGTACCATCGCTGCAGTATAAGGTTGGCGGGGTTCGCGTTTTCCGGGCAGATTACATTACATGAATGACAACTGGTACATTTCTGGAGGACGTGGGACGTGTCCTCCCCATTAACAAGGGCCCGTATTTCGGCCCGGGCGGTATCAATGGGAAGCTTCATGACGGGACATTGATGAAAGCATTCACCACAGAGGGTGCATGCATCCTGGTTGAAGGGTTCCGCAAAATCGAATGGTTCACTCATGTTGTGCTCCTTTATTCCCTGTATGGATGATGCTGCCGGTACAGCCTGTGACGGTGATGGCCTGGCTGATGTCCACCTGAATCGCGGGGTAGCACGGGGTCCCTGAACATGTGCATGGTAATGGCATCTTGAGGACACACCCCGGCGCAAAGGCCGCAGCCGTAACAATTGTCCGAAGTAATGCTTTTGCCTTCAATAATGCGCCGGGCATCGAATGGACAGATACTTACGCATTCCCGGCAGCCTGTGCACCTGTATCGATCGGTAATTGCCATGAAATATCCGTCGATGAGGGGGTAGTTCAGTTGCCCCAGTTCGCGGTTTATGATATAGGGAACACAACCGCAGGTGCAGCAGTTGCATATAACGTATTCGTTGTATTCGTTAACGGGACAGTGCACAAATACCATGTGAAACATCCCGAGGGAATGGCATTTGCTGATGATCTGTTTTGCTTCTTCTTTGTCGATTTCACGGTACTGATCGGGAAATGCCCGCGTCCATGCGTTAAAACCTGTTCGAAAAACCATGTCGGTTTCCAGTGGATGATCACATGCCCGGTGACCCATGCGGCACCTGCAGGGTCCCACGGCGATCCTTCCATCAATAGAATCTATTATCCGAAGGGCGTGGGCGAAGGGGACGGGTTTGCCGGTATCAGCCAGGTACCCGAAGGGGCGGGCAAACAATCTGCCCGCCAGCCACTTGACAGGGGGCAGGGTGCCGATAGATTTCCACTTTCCACGTAAAAAGAAATACGAATATTTCAGGAGGGGGACTTCGATGTAGCGGGCAAAAATATACAGGAGTGCCTTTCGTATACGGCTTTCCTCGGATGTGATCATGTGCCCCATGATGAATACTGAAAATGTCAGCAAAAAGGTGAATGCGGGTGTTGTACTGTTCAGTATCATGTTGTCTGCCCTGCGTGTTCATTTTTACCGGGATACTCAAGCAGATGGGCAATTTTCCTGTAAATATGATATGGAAATCCGGCGGTCATCTGCGACGGGCTGTTTTTGCCCCAGGCGATACCCCCGGCACAGAAGTTGCTGATATTGACCTTTCCGGTTTGCAGCGGGATAACCGTGCTGTTTCGGCACATGGACATATTGGCAAGATACCGTGTTATAAATTTATCAAAGAGACGGCTTATGGTTGTACTGGTAAAAAGAAACTCGGTGAATTTCTGCCACCAGGAAAAACGGTTCATGGTATCAAGAAAACGGTTAAACCATTTCAGCATCACCCCGTTTACTCCCCGGGCAGGGTTTCCATGGTAGAAAGACAGGGCGGTTGCGTCACGGTTGTAGTGTGCGGGATGGATGAAATGCTCATTACCGAGAAATTGAAAGATCAGGTTGAAGTTATAAGGATTCGTTCTGATGATCACCACATCGGGGGTGACAGGGTTGTCAAACAGGTCTATGGAAGCAATGTACACTCCGGCTGTAGGGGGCTTCAGGTGTGGAGTGATGGATCGTTCAAAATCATTTTCAGGGGACTTGAAACCCAGCACGATGGGTACCCACTGGCATACATGGATGG
>CAZVRB010000039.1:0-31096 GCA_964629365.1 uncultured Leptospiraceae bacterium | reverse complement strand
AGACTGCAATTCATGCATTACTATAAGTAACGGATTCACCACAGGGGCACAGAGATACAGAGAAAAGTTTAGTTAATTTTACCGCAAAGGGGCTAAGGGCGCAGAGAATCGTAAAGAGGGAATAATATAGAACAAGGGGCTTAAGCCCCTTGTTCTTCATGATAATCAACTCTTTGCGACCTTAGCGAACTTCGCGTCTTCGCGGTGATCCCTGAAGAGCATAACTCTGTACCTCTGTGCCCCTGTGGTTGCCGTCTAAACAGTACTTTCCTTCCTTGAGTACAACCATACCGCGATGTAGGCCGTTAACGGGATAGACAGAAACATCCCCAGGCTGCCAACCACCGACTTGACGATCTCGCTTAAGATGGGATTATAGTTGAAGATCATCCATACCGGCATGCCCGGATCAAAGCGCATGGAGATGAGAAGAATCAGGGAAAGTGAACTTCCCACGTAGGCCAGTATGAGGGTGTTTACCATGGAGCCCAGTATGTCGGTTCCGATGTTCAGTACCGATTTGAAAGCGTCTTTTCTGTTAATGTGGGGGTTGGCAGAAAATATCTCCGCGGTTGAAGAAGATATGGAAATACATACGTCCATAACGGCCCCCAGGGCGGCGATTATCATGCTGGAGAGGGCAAGACCACGCAGGTCGATATTCACGTCAGAGGAATAAAAAACCGTCAGCATCTCGTTAGTGACAAGTCCTGACAGGTGCATACACTGTCCCAGGGCCATGGCTAAAAGAGCGGCGAATACAACCCCTCCCGTTGCCCCCAGGATAGCCGACAGTGTTTTCAAATGGAGTCCCGCGATAACCGGAAGGGTTATACATATTGAAATAATCGAGATGAGTACTGCAAGGGGCAGGGGGGGATATCCCTTGAGTGTGAGTGGTATCAGTACAAAGAAAACAAGCATAATAGTGATGAAAAGGGCGGTGAGGGAGAATATGCCCTTAATCCTGCCGATTAAGATTACCGCGGCTGCCAGGAGTATCATCATGAATATGATCATACCGGTATTGTCAACATCATACAACGATATATACTCAATGGTATCAACCGTACCCAGTGTTGAAATTCCGATGAATACGGTATCCCCCACACGATAAAACATATCAGCGGGCATGTCGTTTTCACCGCTGAAGGTGGCAACTTTAGTTTCTCCGCTGAACGGACCTTCAAGTATTCTAAGATGAACCCTGGTTTCAATCAGGGGGTAATTCTTATCACCTGCTATCTTTTTAACTTCCATTTCAATGATTTTCGCCCGGGTATATATACGTTTATCATCGAATGATCCCTGTGATAATACAGGTATTTGCTGTATTATAAGAAAAAAAATGGCGATAATAATACATAAGATGTACCTGGAACGTTTCACATGAGCCTCTACAATTTTTGTGAATATATATGCAATTATGTTGATTGATACAGCAAACTATATTATACTTGGCTGTCAAGCGTTTCGTTATACCAATGGTATGAATGATAATGATTATTGAAGAGTGAGGTCTGTTAATAATGCCGGCAAATGATTTCATTGTTGTTAAAAGTAAGATTTACATGGCAAAAATCAATGTCTCAGGTGTTGTTATTGCCTTCGTCAATCGAAAGGAAAAGAGAATAGCCGGTGTGTACAGCCTGATTGCCACGGGAAACGATTTGTTCAAGACATCACTGGGCCCAAGGCCATTGGAGCTTGTTGAAGAAATACGGCTCAACGCTTCACAATATGATGTACAGAAAGAAATGCAGGATCGAATATATGTATTTTTCACACAGAGGGTGCGTAATGACACTATAACCGAGTTTCTCCGTTATATCGACCAGGAGAACGAGATTGCAGCTGAGAATTCTTTCAAAAGAATCATGAAATCTGCATTGTCCATGGATAATATGGATATGCAGGCTGAGTTTGATGCTATTTCTTACGGAGAGTATTCAGAGATGATGGTGGTTGCCGAACTGGACCGGCTTTCATACACGCAGAAAAAACAAATCGCGAAAAAGTATACTGATGACAGTGATGAAACCGCGGATGAAATCGTTAAAAAAAACATCGAAGACGTAACCGTGGTAAAGTTTGTGATAAGAAGCAGGGGGCAGGTTACAGGTATTGGACTGCTGGTTTTCAGCACAATTTTGAACCGTATTCTGTATATTGTGCTGAAGATCGGAACCCACCAGGAAATTGTTCCCCTTACTGAAGTCAAATCTTTTGTTGAGCTGTACAGGCTGGTTGGTTCTGACTATTCAAGAACCGGCGCGACAGACGCGGTAACCCAAACCATGGTGAAACAGTTGAAAGGGATGGACACTGAACAATTTGCCAATGATATAAAGTCAGGATCAACAGAAAAGATAGCAACCATTATTCAGAATGCCGTCTCTTCGGTGAATCTTCCTGAGGCGAAGGTTGGTGTCACTTTTGCCACCATGAATTGTGTGCGGCTTGACCTGATGATGACTCCATCAGAATACGACACTTCAAAAAAGGTGGAAAAAGAAGAAAGCGATGAGGACACGAAGGATCTCCGAAAGCTTGTAAATGTTGATATCGTGCTTTCTCCCACTTCGGGAAAGAAGGTTTCGCAGCTGCAGCAGGGCGACATTATTTACGTTCTTCTGGACACATCCACACCACATGGGTATAATATTGCCAATGCGTTAAACCTGATCCATGAAGGAAAAAATTCACCAATAGAATCCGAGGTGTACTCGGTAAGCTATAAAAAGAACGAAGGATATAAAATATTTGTTCGACTTACGGAAACCCTTTATGGCAAGTCAATCGAAGAACAGGATGTTCGGGTGAAAAGCAAGAAAGTTGAGATCGAAGAGGATATCTCAAAATCAAAGAACAGCCTCATAATCGGTATAGTTGCCGGTGTTATCGTGCTGGCTATAATACTCTATATTCTCCTGGGGTAAGTTAGAGTTTCCCTTCCCTCTCCAGTTTTTCAATATCAGAAGGCGTAATGGGCCTGTCTTTCCCCAGTATTTCCGCGGCCCGGTTTAACTTATCAACCATCTCCTTGTCATCGATAACCTTGTCTTTCTGTGGATCAATATCCTCTTTTCCCGTGGGTGGGATGTTGAGGTATAGTTTCGCGCTCACCTCTTCATTTTTCCCGAAAGGACCTTTAAGCTGTATGATCACGTTACAAGTTGAAGGTGGCAGCAGTGACCTGTCCATGAATATGATCTGTTTCGTGCTGCCCCTGGGGGGTATGGTTGTGACCTCAAGTAAGCTGGATGCGGCTACCTGTCGGTATTCCGGTGACCATGAGCTGTCACATGGTTTCATCTCAAGCTCGGCGCTGTCAAAGATTACCGGCTCGTTGAAAATGTTCTTGATAGTAGCGGTAACCTCTATCCCCGCGTCGGTAATACGTGGAAACCTGTTATACGTTACAGGCAAAACGGGATTGCCCATAAGGTTGGACAGGTAATGAATGTTCGGGAAAGAAATAGTTGAGCGTCCTGTTGCTTCCTGTCCCTTTGCGTCCGTTACTTTTACCTTTACAAGGAAACTGGACTGCAGTGTCGTCTGTTCGCGCTTGGAGTAGTTGTGTTCAACATAGCCTGTGTCGGTGGTCATGTAGTTGCCATCACCGAAATCCCAGTCATAGGTACACTTTCCTTCAAGGCCTTTCTGGCTTGTTACTTCGAATTTGGCAGTTTCAGGCTCAAGGTTATGCAGCCTGGCGTCCAGGATCACTGTTGGCTTCCCGGGGCACTCCTGGACGGTAACTTCTACCTTTTCAAAGTCTATATGTTTACCCTCATCCCTTACCACAACGTAAAAGACACGCTTCCCGGGTTTTGTATACCTGAGTATTGCCGGGTTACCCAGCTCGTTTTGGATTCGGTATACCAGGTGTTCATCGGGACCGTTAGGATTTTTAGCTATAACCGTTACCTTGAAGTCTTCGTTGGTGCATACAGGGTTTTTCTCAAGTATTACGTCCTTTATAAGGTTTGCCTCTTTGATCTCGTAGGTGTTTATCTTTTCGGGGTCAAATTCCTGTTGTGGCTTGTCTTCCTTCCCCGCGGACATGAACTGGAAAATATTGAGAAGTTGTGATTGCTTTTCCTGTTCTTTGACTGATGATTCTGATGTGTTGCTGGATGAATCGTTACCTGTGAGTATAAAAAGAATGCCCGCTGTTACGATAACGAGGACGACAATGACCAGATAATTCCTTTTCATATGTAATCTCCGGGATCAATGGTTTTGTTTCTTCATGTTGGCTGATTTAGGGTATAGGGTGAGAATATGTAATGCAATAAAAAATTTTTCATTGTTAGCCTGGTTACATAAAACCCTTCCGAAGGAAGGGTTTTATGTGCTATATGCGTATTTGTTACTCAACCCAGTAGTAATATCCGGAAGATATAACCAGAGGGTCCACCTGGCCGTAATAAGAAGTCGATTCTGTCTGAACACCGGGATTGTGGCCTGCCGGGTTAGTATAGTTGTACAGCAGCAGGTGATCAGGTGCATTAGCTGTAGCAGATATACTGCTCACATAACTTCTCCAGTAATCAGAAGTATCCCAAGCCCTGTCAAAACCGAAGGTGTTTACCAGCTGGTTTGCGATCTTTTCATCGGCACCGGTACCGAAAAGTCCTTCGATATCAATAATGAAAGAGCCAAATCCTCCAGCCTCGTCACGCACCATCACTTTTGCGGATTCATAAAGACTGTAGCAGCACTGGTTAACCAGTGATGGTGATATTGATGCCACATTCATAACCTTACCAGCGAAATAATTGGCGTACCAGTTGGTTCCTGAACAGTGGTTGCCCCGTCCCTTGATCTTGTAGTTGACGTAATCCTGCTGGAACATGTCAACATAGGCGTTAACCCTGTAGTATCCTTCAAGGTAACTCATTACATCCGCCGCACCGTGCAGTGCCGCCCTGTATGCCGCCTCGTTGGCAGCGGTGGGTTTCAGTACCGCTCCACCGGCAGCATTGAAGCTCTTTGTGTTGTTATAGGTGGTATCGATATCTTCAGTAAGAATGCCTGGAAGCCCGTTTGATAGCCTGTCGGGATTTAGTCGTTTCGGTGTAGTCTTAATAAACCATATCTTGTTGTACTCGATGGGTACTTCGCTTACATACATGGTATTATGCCTGATATTAGTCCCATCATCAACTGCCATACCGCTGTGGCTCCAGTAACAGCCAAGAATTGAAAGAAGATCCATAATAAAACCTTCACCTGTAGATAAGATCACATCTCCTTTCTGCGCGTTCACACTCATGGGCTTGTATACCCACTGACCGGCGAACAGTGCGGTGCTGAACATGAGTATTATCAGTACAACCATAATTCTTGTGACGCTTTTCATTTATTGCCCCCCTTTGCTGTATTAATTGTGATGTACTTAGTATATATGCGAGTGAATGTTCACTCGCATATGATAACATATTGTATTACAAATATAGTATGCAACAAGGGCGTGTCAACTGTCAAGTAAAACCGTCCGGGTGGTGAAAAAAAATGAAAAATCAAATTAACCAAATGAGCATTAAAATTTGATAAAAAGTCACATTGTTCCTGACAGGAGACATATTCCCGATAAGTCAACAAAAAAGGCTTGCGTTGACAGGTTAAATGTGAGTATTTGCAAATAAAAATTGCTCAAAAATCATATTAGTGCTACAAGAGTACATAATTAATGATTTATGGGTATATATGCTCTATAAACGCATTATCATAACATGGAGGAGACCATGGCTTATAAAATAACAGATGAATGTACCTCTTGTGGAACCTGCGAAGCCGAATGTCCGGCAGAAGCAATTCACGAAGGTGATGACAAGTACTTTATCGACCAGGATGCGTGTACTGAATGCGGTTCATGCGTTGATGTGTGCCCCGTAGAGGCAATTATTGAAGTGTAGTCATCGTTAGGCCCGCCATCAACTGGCGGGCCTTTTGCATCAGGTATGAAGATATACCGGCATCGTCCCCCTTCATTTTTTATCTTTAAAAATTGAATTGAAATAACAATACATTTGACATATGTTGAGAAATTCATTTGATTGATTCTTTTGTGAAAAACATGGAGTAACGTATGTGTGGAATAATCGGTTACATAGGGGATAAAAATGCCTCTGAAGTTCTTACGACGGGATTAAAGCGTCTTGAATACAGGGGATATGATTCGGCGGGAATCGCCCTTCTGGATGGGAACCTTGTTGTAAAAAAGAAAAAGGGCAAAATCGCCGACCTGGTGAAAACCCTCAAGTTCTCTGATTACCAACACCATACCCTTGGAATAGGGCATACCCGGTGGGCTACCCACGGCGAGCCTTCTGATGTAAACTCGCATCCTCATACCGATTGTCATGGAACAATTGCCCTTGTTCATAATGGTATTATTGAAAATTTCTCAATAATCAAGCGGATGCTGACCGAGCGTGGACATACTATAGTAAGTGATACAGATACCGAAGTAATCGTTCACCTGCTTGAATATTATCACGAGGAGCTTCCACTGGTTGAGGCACTTCGAAGAACGCTGCTTAAAGTGGAGGGTACATACGGAATAGCGGTGATTTCCAGCAAAGAACCAGGAAAGATAGTTGCCGCCAGAAATGGAAGTCCCCTTATACTGGGGGTTGGTGACGGTGAAATGGTACTTGCCTCTGATGCCAGTGCGGTCATCGAACACACCAGGCAGGTTATTTATATCGAGGACGGGGAACTGCTTGAGATTACCAGTGATGGATTTCAAACCTATGATCTGGATAACCAGATAGTTGACAAACAACTTGAAGAGATCGATTGGGACATCGAGTCCATAGAAAAGCAGGGGTTTGATCATTTTATGCTCAAAGAAATATTTGAGCAGCCTGATACCATAACCAATGCTTTCAGGGGGAGGGTGCTTACCGATACAGGTCATGCCAGGCTTGACGGCCTGCGACTTTCTGACGAAGAAATTAAGAAAATAAAACGGATCATATTTATTGCCTGCGGAACATCATGGCATGCCGGCCTTATCGGTGAATATCTTATCGAGGAATATGCGAGAATCCCTGTTGAAGTTGAATATGCCTCCGAGTTCAGATACAGGAGTCCCATACTGGATGAAGGTGACCTTGTGATCGTGATCAGCCAGTCGGGAGAAACTGCTGATACGCTGGCAGCATTGAGAGAAGCCAGCTCACGGGGTATTAAGGTGCTGGGCATTACTAACGTGGTTGGCAGCACCATCGCGAGGGAAAGTGACGGCGGGGTCTATATACACGCGGGACCTGAAATAGGGGTGGCATCTACCAAGGCGTTTACATCGCAAATTACCGTGATAATCCTGTTGACCATGCTCCTGGCACGCCGTAAGTATATGACCGCAGAAGAGGGTCGAGTTTACATGGAAACGCTTCTTGATATTCCATCGCAGGTGAAGAAGATACTTGAATCCAGCGATTTGATAAAAAACATCGCGGAAACATACAAGAATCACAGAAATTTTCTTTATCTTGGGAGGGGTATACAGTTTCCTGTGGCACTTGAGGGAGCACTGAAGCTGAAAGAAATATCATACATTCACGCAGAGGGATATCCCGCTGCAGAGATGAAACATGGTCCTATAGCCCTCATTGATGAAAATATGCCGGTGGTGTTTATTGCCACCCGTGATGAAGTATATCAGAAGGTTGTCAGCAATATGCAGGAGGTAAAGGCAAGAAATGGAAAGATCATCGCCATTGCCACAGAGGGTGACCAGGAAATTGAAAATTATGCTGATCATGTTATTTACATTCCGGTAGTTCGAAAGATTGTTTCACCTCTTCTGACGGTGATTCCCCTGCAGCTCCTGGCTTATCATATTGCCGTATTGCGGGGATGTCATGTTGATCAACCCAGGAATCTTGCAAAAAGTGTTACCGTGGAGTAATTTTTTACATGCAGCCGGACGGATAATAATTGACATAATTAAGTAACCCAATAGTATACCTGTAATGCCGGAATTGCTCCGGCTGATTAAATGCGCAAAAAGATGAATACGATTAGACAAGACAATATTAGATTGATAAAGACGAAGGAGACGCAGCAATGATAGTTATTGAAGATCTTAACCATATTGGTATTACAGTGTCAAATCTTGACAATGCAATAGAATTCTATAAAGAACTCTTTGATTTCGAAGTTGTCGAAAGGATGAGCAACTCTTCACAGGCTTTTATCAAGGTTGGCGATATAATTGTTGGCCTGTATGAGCTGGATGATTACTCGAACCAGGATAATACCAGGAATCACATCAGCTTTTATATTGATGAAGAAGATTTTGATGATGCAGTTGAAGAAATACAGGAACGTGATATCCCCATAGTATTTGGCCCCGATACCCAGCGTAAGGGACAATCGGTAGTGTTTTTAGACCCTGATGGGAACCAGATTGAACTCAGCTATCCCCGCCTTTCACTGTAACGGCGTTTCCGGTTTATGAAAATGCAACAGTTCAATGCCTCGGAAATTTTTTCATCACGGGTTTTACCCGTTGGTGTCTTTGATAACGAAGACCGTATTCTGAAAGTTGCAGAACTGCTTCTTGAACACGGTATATCAACCATCGAAATTACCCTCAGGTCAGCAGCAGCCCTTGATTGCCTGAAGGCAGTATCTGCCAGGTTCCCGGAAATGATGACGGGTGCTGGCAGTGTATTGAATATCGACGATTTCAAACGGTCAGTAGATTCAGGTGCACGTTTTATCGTTTCTCCTTCCCTGGATATGACACTTGTTGAATACGCGAAGGATAAGAAAATTGTATATGTACCCGGTGTGGCAACTCCAACAGAGCTTCATGCCGCGTTGAATTCCGGAAACAGGCTGATAAAGATATTCCCGGCATCTCAGCTGGGAGGGGCTTCATATATGCGTGCCATACTGGCTCCTTTTGCCATGAATGATTTTTCTATTATCCCAACCGGGGGTATTGATGAGAATAATATCCGGGAATACCTGGACATCCCCCGGGTAGTGGCCTGTGGTGCATCTTACGTGGTTGACCGCACCCTCGTGAACAACGGGCAATACCAGGAGTTGTCCGCGAGAATAAAACAAATTGTAGAGATAGTAAGCCGATAGCGTACCTGCCATATGGATTTAACATCAAAATTGATGGAAGCGTTTCGACGCCGCGAGCATATTTTAAATGACGGGAGTAATTCCGCCTTTCGCCTGTGTAATGGCCAGGGTGACGGGGTTGATGGGATTACAATTGATATGTATGACAGGTTCATTCTCACACAGTTCTTTGATGACAACCTGTACCTGGAAAAGGCAACTATCAATGCGGCAATAAGCGAGGCCGTGGATAAGTCACGCCTGCCCATTGATGGAATATTGTTGAAGAACCGCACAAGGGTAAAAGATCCGGAAAATATTGCCAGTATAAGGGAGAGCGAACTGGTGATGGGTTCCTGGCCACCAGCCCGGTATCCTGTTATGCAAAATGGTGTGAATGTATATGTTGATCTTTTAAAAGGGCAGAACACCGGACTGTTTTTAGACATGAGAGAGGTGCGGGAAAGGTTGAAGGATATATATACCGATGGTGGCTCCATGTGTAATTTTTTCAGTTACACGGGACAGTTTTCCGTTCACGCGTTGAAAAATGGAATGGACAGCGCGGTAAATGTTGACCTGTCCAGAACTGTGCTTCGCCGTGCCAGGGATAATTACAGGTTGAACGATCTTCCGGTTGATGACAGGGATTTTGTATATGGCGATGCCATAGAGTGGATGAAGATCTTTTCTAAAAATCAGAAACAATTTTCATTTATTGTATTTGATCCCCCCACCTTTGCCAGGAATAAGAAAAAAACATTCAGTGTGCAACAGGATTTTGGTCGAACTGTTCCACATCTTGCGAAGCTGTGTGAAGAAGGATACATACTGACTTCAGTTAACAGTGCTTCTGTCAGTGAAGAAGAATATCGATCATTTCACCCGGACAACTGGGAGCTGTTCTTTATTGCAAATGAGCCTGATGATTTTCCATGGAGAGATCAGCCATATTTGAAGGTGGGGCTCTGGCGTCCTGAAACCTGATCTGAAAAAAGAAATATCCTTGACTTTACAAACCCCATGTTTGAAAATTTCTATCTGTATTGTGCCCGAAAAGTGTCTTAATATCTGATAATAAAGGTTAATACGTGTATGCTGTATGCAAGTATGGCGCTGGTAGCTGCCGGAGTGGTGCTTTTGCTGTACTCACTCTTTTTTGAGAACGAGATAACCAGGTCCCGTCCTCCCTCAGATAGATATGTCCCGCCAATGGATGAAGTCAAAAGTACAGGGCATGATGCAGATTTACATGCTGGTGGTATTTCAGAAGAGCTTAAAGACGAGTTCGATGATTTCACCATGATTGACCACGAAGACTTGCTTGGTGATGAAGACTTGCTTGATGTAGACATGTATGAGGTTGAAGATATCCATGTTGATAATAATGAAAATAGTGCCGATACAGTAACAGAGCACCCGGTGAGCAACGTGATATTGTATGAAGACCCCGAGCGAATATCTGTAGAAGGTGTGGAACATGATGCCGATATTAACGCGGAGGACGTGTCACGTTTTACCAGGGTTGGAGAAGGAACAATAGAAGTATTCCAGGATGGTATCAACCTGCGCGTGGATAAGCGATTATACAGGTTCGATTTTAACAAGATTGACAGGGTGTATGCTGGCAAAAATTACATTGTATTGACCCTGAAGAGTGTGGATGCAGCCCGTGTGATATTGTTCAGGGATTCAAACAGGGTGCCTGATAATTTGATTTCACAACTGGATAATTTAATAACTACTGGAATTTAAAAATGTATTATCGTTATAAATCCAAGAAAAGTAACCGTCGAATATATATTGTAATTATATGGCTGTTGATACTCACCTCAATGGGATACCTGGGGTATAACTACCGGCAATATGTTTTTTTCTGGAAGTTCAGTTACGGAAAGCTTGTAGAGCGATTGGAAGAGGCACGCGGTATTTCGAAGGCAGAACTACGCGTAAAACAAATGAAGGAACTATGCGGTGCAGCGTCCAGGTATGCAGAGGAACACCCGGTCTCTGCTGATGCATATTTTTTACTTGGTTCATGTTATTACAATTATGGAGCTGCACTTGTGAACATGCCCATGGTTGCGCTTTTTGACAGGGATGCTATACGGGAAAATATGACAGAGAGATCAAGGCAGGCATTTAACAATGCAATTAAATATATGAACAAGGGCATTGCGCTGGGGGGGAAAACGGCAATAAGTGATCCCCAGCGTATGGTGCTGGTGAAGTCGCTTTATTACAACCGTTACTATTCCATTGATGATATATATAAATGTGCTTTTAAGATTATTACTCCCCATCGAACATTGTCGTACATGGATATACGATTTTATTCTATTATTGCCATTAAAAGCAATAATATTGATGAAGGGATCGAACTGCTTAAAGCTTGTGGGAATATTTTTGACAGCAGTGATGGTCGTTTGTTTCTTGCTTCTGCCTATACCCATGCTGACAAATATACCAATGCCATTATGGAATACAAGAAGATCCTGGATAACTCAAAGGACAGCAATACTATAAAAGATGTTCATGTTGCCCTGGGGAAAATCTATTTCACCAGGTCGTTATATAATGAATCCCTTGAGCATTTTCAACATGCTCTTGATATTGACACTCAGGATTCACAATGCAAAATATGGATAGGTAAAAATTATTCAGCTATGGGAAATGTTAACAGGGCAAGATCAATTTTAAGCGAAGTCCTCGTTACTGATTCAGAGAACAAGGAAGCCAAGAGGCTTTTAAAACATATGTAATTTCTGAATCTTCCCCGCGGGTACAATTGTTTCACCTGCCTGGTATATGTTGTTATCAGTGTAATTTTATTAAAGAGAATTGATAAAGTGAGATATTCGCTTGACAAATTTGACCAATAGATGGAAGAAAAAATTCGTATGTTCTGTCCACAGTGAAGAATGAATCGCCGCGGCGACTATATATAAAAAGATTAAGAGGAAACTTGCAATGATATTTGATTCACTTTTTGGTATGTTCTCGAATGATATGGGGATTGACCTGGGTACGGCAAACACCCTTGTTCATGTAAAAGGGCAGGGTATCGTGTTAAGTGAGCCATCGGTAGTAGCTGTACAGACAAGTACTGGAAAAGTTCTTGCGGTGGGGCACGAAGCGAAAAGAATGTTAGGACGTACTCCTGGAGATATTGTCGCAATTCGCCCGATGAAAGATGGTGTTATCGCTGATTTTGAAACAGTTGAAAAAATGATTCGGTATTTTATTACAAAGGTGCATAAAAGAAAGGCACTTGTCAGACCGCGTGTTGTGATCGGAGTGCCTTCAGGTATCACCGAGGTGGAAAAGCGGGCTGTACGTGAATCTGCCGAACAGGCTGGCGCCCGTGAAATATTTCTAATAGAGGAAGCACTTGCAGCTGCTATTGGTGCCAATATTCCTATTCATGAACCAGCGGGTCATCTTATAGTGGATATCGGCGGTGGTACTACCGAGATTGCCGTTATATCCCTGGGCGGTATGGTTATTGCAGATTCAATCAGGGTGGCAGGTGATGAGTTTGACGAGGCTGTTATCAAGTACATGAGAACGCAGTATAACCTGGTTATTGGTGAGCGAATGGCAGAAGAGGTCAAGTTCAGAATTGGGAATGCTTTTCCCGAGAAGAAGATAGATACAATGGAGTTGAAAGGTCGTGATGCCATTTCCGGGCTACCACGGACGCTTGAAATTGATACCTCTGAAATTCGCAAGGCTCTTAAGGAACCGGTAGACCAGATACTTGACGCAATAAAGCATACTCTTGAAAAAACACCCCCGGAGCTGGCTGCTGATATAGTTGAAAGGGGTATTGTGATGACCGGTGGCGGCTCATTGTTGAAAGGACTTGATAAGTATATTAGCAAGGAAACAGGTGTTCCTGTTATTCGTGCTGAAAATCCTTTGACCTGCGTTGTACTTGGTGCCGGAAAATTTCTTGAAGAATTAAAACATCTTTACAGGTCTAACCTTAAATAATAATGTATTTGTTAATACTTAAAGGTCGGGTTACTGGTGGATTTTTTTGTACGAAATAAAACAATTGTAGCGTTTGTTTTCTTTACCCTTTTTTGTTTCATATCCCTGTCAGTACAGTCAACCGGTTTTACCGGTACGGTGGAAGGAGCAGGTAATCTTGTTACCATGCCCTTTCAGAAGCTGTACAATTCTGTTCAGAATGGTATTTCCCTGCTGTGGGCAGGGTTTACCGAGTTGAACGAGGTCAGGGATGAGTTGCAACAAACACGAATGAAACTTCAAAAATATGAATCAATGGCAGAGGAAGTTTCAGAAATAAAAAAGGAAAATGCCCGGTTGCGCTCAATTCTTAATATGAAGGAAAGACTTGAACTGGAGTCTATTCCCGCTGAAATCATATCAAAAGATCCGGATAACTGGTTTCGAACAATTATTATCAACAGGGGCTCAAGGGATGGAGTCAAGATAAATATGCCGGTAGTTGCTTTCTCTGGAGAACAAAAAGCCGTGGTTGGGAAGGTGATAGAAGTACGCTGGTCGGTATCAAGAATCATGCCGGTAATCTCGCCTGATATGAAAATGGGGGTGCTGTTTCGGGAGACCAGAAACCCCGGACTTCTAAGTGGTTATGCCGCTAATTCCAAGATGTGTGTGGTGGACTACGTTGATAAGAGTTCCCAGGTTGACAGGGGGGACGTGGTTATATCCTCCGGTCAGGCGGGGATATTCCCGCAGGGCCTGGTGGTAGGCAGAACATTAAAGAGTTTCGTATCAGAATCTGGCTCTTTTCAAAGAATTATTATTCAACCTTTTATCGATTATGACCTGACCGAACAGGTCTTTGTAATTAAAAAGGAGCCGGACAGGGAACTTCTTAACCTGTTGGAGTCAAAAGAAGAATGATATTAAAATATATAATAACAGGGGCCATATTACTGGCATCACTCATAATTCAGGGACATTCATCATTTGATGTACTGAGGATTGCCGGAGTGAAACCTGATCTAATGTTTATCGTTATTATTTACTTCGGATATAGTTTTGGATCATTTTATGGTGAAGTTACCGGATTCATCGGGGGTTTACTACAAGACTCTGTTTCAAATTCTCCCCTGGGATTAATGGCATTTCCAAAGATGGCCCTGGGGCTTATAGTGGGAATGCTGGGAAGATCCATCTTCAGGGAAAACATAATAACTATCTTTTTATTACTATTCGCGGCATCCCTGGTTAAAGGGGTAGTAACCATGTTTCTCGCGTATCTTTTTCACCAGGGTTCATTATCTATGATAAGCGGAATTATTTTCCCGGAGTCTTTCTATAATGCGCTTCTGGCGCCTCCCCTGTTTTTTCTGTTTGACAAGATATTTGAGCAGGAGCTATCCAGGGAGGTTCATTAGCCAATGCGTCAGTACGCGTCTATTCGTACAAAGATGCTGGAAGCCTTTCGCAGAAGAATGTATTTCTTTATGGCGATGGTGCTTGTAGTTTTTACCATGTTCCTGGCCCAGCTCTTTTATCTACAGGTTGTGAAATACGAGGAGTATTCCCTGAGATCACGAAGTAACATGGAGAGCAATATTCCAATTCCCGCGTCCCGCGGTGAGATCTATGACCGAAATTTTTCTCTGACTGAAGATAACCCTGTAATCGCTTCTAACAGGTCTTCCTTTAATATAACCACAATTCCCGCAAATTTTGAAGATAATGCCCTTCTCGAACAAACTATTAAGAAGCTGTCAAGATTGTTACAGTTTGATTATCAATCAATTATTGGTCAAATTAAGAATTCAAATCCCTGGGACAGGTTTGTAATTAAAGAGGATGTGGAATTTGATAGAATTGTTAAAATCGCCTCGTATGAGAATCTTTTTCCCAACATTGACTGGGGTGATGCTCCTGTTCGTGTATACAAGCATGATAATATGTTCGCCCACTCTATCGGCTACATTGGCAGTATAACCAGGGATGAATATGGTAACTTGAAAAATGCCGGATATAAGCATTATCAGAAAATTGGCAAGACAGGTATCGAGAAAGAATATGATATGCTGTTAAGGGGTGTAGATGGATATGTTCGTCGAATTGTTGACGTAAAAAACAGAATGGAAGGTGAAGAAATAGGGCAGCATCCAGTCTCGGGGAATAATATTGTTCTAACAATTGACTACGAGGTACAAAAAACTGCATACGAAGCTATGGCGCAGAGAAAGGGCTCAGTGGTGGTTCTAAAACCAGCAACTGGAGAGATATTGTGCCTTTTGAGTAAGCCGGATTATGATCCCAATCAAATTATATCAAGAGACAATTCAACAATACTTGAGGAGCTTTACAAAGATAAGGATAAACCATTCTTAAACAGGGCAATACAATCCAGGTACCCGCCGGCATCAACCTTCAAGTTGGTAACTACTATATCAGCACTTGAAGAGGAAAAATGGAATCCTGAAAGAAAACTTTATTGTCCAGGCAAGTATACGTTACAGGGATATATTGACAGGGATTTTTACTGCTATTCCGTACATGGAAGTCTTGATATGCGTCATGCCATTGGTAAATCATGCAGTGTATATTTTTACCAGCTTGGGTATAGCATCGGACCAACCATTATACTGAAATACGCGAATTATTTCGGACTTAATAATAAAACGGGAGTTGATATTCCAGGAGAAATCGATGGTTTTATCCCTTCTAAAAAGTGGAAACTGAAGACCTTTGGTCAACCATGGTTTGATGGTGATACATTGAACCTTTCCATCGGCCAGGGGTTTCTTGCAGTTACCAATATAGGTATGGCGAACCTTGTTGCAGCCATTGTGAATGAAGGAGTTTTGTATAAACCTCATCTTGTGAAGAGTATACGATCTAATAATAACCAGGGCATTATAAGCAGTCATACTCCTGAAAAGTTGAAAGAAGTCCCCCTTTCACAAACCACGCTTAATGTGGTAAAACAGGGAATGAGGATAGCTGTCAAAAACGGTACCGCTGCAAGGTTAGGATATATTAAAGTCCCAATATGTGGAAAAACTGGAACTGCACAGACAAGATCACGCAGAAAAGATGATGCGTCACAACACGCATGGTTTGTGGGTTTCGCCCCTTATGATGGAAAGCCTGAAGATTCGGTTGTTGTAGTTGTTATGGTGGAATATGGAATTGCAGGGGCTGTGAGTGCCGTGCCGGTGGCGGAGGCTGTGTTTAACAAACTTTACAGGCTTGGATATTTTTAAATGGCAAAAAAAAATGAACTGCAGAATATAAACTTTCCCCTCCTGGTATCTGTCATCTTGATCGTGGTCATAGGCATTCTTATGATTTACAGTACCGGGTTTGATCCAATTGATAAATTAAACAACGGTTTGTATAAAAAACAAATGGTCTGGTTTGGCATCGGTTTCGTCTTAATGATGACTGTTGCGTTCATTAATTACAGGTTAATGGGAGATTATTCATTATACATTTATATTGGAATCTTATTCATACTTGTGCTTACCACAATATTTGGCACACCGGTAAGAAGCGCCAGGGCGTGGATTAATTTTGGTTTCTTTTCAATACAGCCGTCCGAGTTTATGAAACTGGGTTACATTATATTGATGGCTAAATTTCTGGAGATTCGAGAGAGGGACATCCAGAATTTCAGAGAGTTGATGATACCCTCGCTGATTACAATAATACCCGTGTTTATAATTTACATGCAGCCTGATTTCGGAACAGCGATGATATTTATTCCAATATTTTTTACCATGCTTTTTCTTGGTGGCGCCGATGTGTCACAAATCGGCTCAATAATCAGTATTGCTGCTATTGGGTTGCTTCTTCCCATGATACTTACATATACAGAATGGGTTGGCCAGGGAAATGAAAATTTGAATCCTGTCATAGCATTTTTCAAAGGAAGTGATTTGCTATTTATTATAGCCGGTGCATTGCTTACGATTGCAATAGTCGCCTTCGTTCTACACTTTTTTTTCATAAAGAAAATCTACCGGAAAATATATATACCATCCATGGTGTTCTCCATGGGGCTTTTCCTTTCTGTCTTCATCCAGCATTTCCTTAAAGATTATCAGAAAAAAAGAATACTGGTATTTCTCAATCCAACACTTGATCCACACGGTTCAGGATATAATGTTATACAATCCAAAATTGCCATAGGATCAGGCGGTTTCTTTGGGAAAGGATTCTTACATGGTACTCAATCGCAACTGGGTTTTTTGCCTGAAAAAACAACTGACTTCATCTTTTCAGTAGTTGCGGAAGAATGGGGTCTTCTGGGATCCATTATTTTGATTGCATTATTCGCTGTTGTGATTTTCAAGGGAATTCAAATAGCCTTCGAAGCTAGTGATAAATTTGGAATGCTTCTTGCCAGCGGAATTACCACGATGTTTTTTTTCCATATGATAATAAATATTGGCATGACCCTGGGTATTATGCCTGTAACGGGATTGCCACTTACTTTTGTTTCATACGGTGGGTCGAACCTTGTTATGTCTTTAATTGCTGTTGGTATATTGCTCAATATACATATGAGGAAAACGATTCGATAACCAATCAACTCTGTTCATAATTTAATATACAATAAAAATAATATTTTATAATATTCTTGCTTGCGTTAACACGGCAAATGCTATAGTATAAGTTTAGCTGATTATCTATGAGAGGTTGCAGAGACTGCGTTATGATGATGAAAGATAAATAATTGATAATGCCAATGTTATAGCCTGTATGATATTAATAATACTATTCATACTCCTCCAGGTTTCCTTCACGGTTCATATTTATAATCTAATAATTTATGTCCTTAAAAAAAACAGTAAGAATTTACGATGGTTTGTTAATACCGCCATTACCAATATATTAATCGCCGGATCGCTGACAGTTCTTGCAATCTTTGAGCCGAAGATGGTTCGGGGTGTTGATATTGATTTACTTATCTGGGTAATGACCGGCCTGATCATGCTTGCAATGCTTGGTATTAAAATAAATATATTTCGTAATATATACCAGAGAAGCAAAGATCCGGAAAACTATCATTTTAACTTTTTTGGCAAGAAGGTTTTGCATTCATCTGTTGTTCGCTACGAGGAAATACTTATATTCATGTTTACTATGCCATTTTTCCTTTTCGCTGGAGCATATTTCATCGCCAGGCTGGTTAACCTTGTAATGTTTGATCATCTTTAAAAACATTCACCACAGAGTCACAGAGATACAGAGGTTTTTTTTAAAAGAATTACCGCAAAGGCGCAAAGATCGCAAAGTTACGCAAAGAAAAGAAAGAATATATATATCTTCTTCTTAGCGAACTTAGCGTACTTGGCGTCTTCGCGGTGATCCTTGTACAATTACACAACCAACTCTCTGTATCTCTGTGACTCTGTGGTGAGAAAAAACAATGGAAATTCAAAATTATATGTATATGCAAAATTATACTGGATTTATTTATTACCGTTTAGTATTATAGTATAAATATTATATCAGATGGAGGTTGTACATGCCGCTTATAACCGACAATATAAAAGAAAATGCTGAAAAATGCAAACAGTGTGCGTTTCTTAAATTAAGAAATGCTGAAATTGATAAAAACAGTGTTCTTTATGATGAGGCGAAAATGACACTTGAAGGAGTGTACAGGGCCAGTTGTAATATGTGTCCATTTTCAAAGGATTTTGAAAAAGTTTATGGGATGAAACCATACGAATACTTCCCGTTGAAACCCTGATTTTCTGCGAACATATACATCATTTATGGCAGAAAAAAAAGGAATAATATTACTCAGTGGGGGACTTGATTCTGCAACAACTGCAGCATATGCCATTGAAAAGGGATACAGTTTACATGCAATAACATTCTCATATGGTCAGAGACATGATGTTGAGATATCTTTCGCAAAAAGAATAGTTGATTACCTGGATATAAAACTGCATCATACTATACAACTGCCACTTGAATTATTTGATAAAACGGCCTTGAAAAGAGATTCAAGCCTGCAGGTACCACAAGGTAATGATATTTCTGTTCAAGACGAAATCCCCATAACATATGTACCAGCCAGAAATATAGTGTTCTTATCCCTGGCACTGGCCTACGCCGAGTCGCATGATGCAGAGGTTATCTTTATAGGCGCGAATGCTGTTGATTATAGTGGTTATCCGGATTGCAGGCCTCAATTTATCAGTTCATTTCAGAACATGATTGATAATGGAACTAAAACAGGTGTAGAAGGTAATTCAATTATCGTGGAAGCGCCATTGATCTCAATGAAAAAGAGTGAAATTATTAAATTAGGATATAAGCTTGGTTTTGATTATTCCCTTACCCATAGCTGTTACAATCCAGATGAAGAAGGTGCATCATGTGGAGTATGTGACAGTTGTTGTATAAGGCGCAGGGGATTCGAAGAGGCTGGTATTGCAGATCCCACCAGGTATAGAAACGGGTGAATGATGGTGTTCAAATTGTTGAATACAGGTCTCATGGATCTGCTCAACCCGGTAAGATGTTGCTGGTGTGAGAACTTAATATCTCATGCCGATAATGGTATTTGCAAACTATGTCTTTCAGAACTGACCGGCAAAACCGTGTACTCCAACATTATTCAAGAAGATGAACCAGGTAGTAATTCAATGGGTAATCGTGAATGGTATTTGAATGAATGTGTATCAATTCATTCCTATACTGACGTTATGGAAAAGGTTATTCAGTCAATAAAATATGATAGAATGATATCCCTTGTACCGGCAATATCTAATATTATGAATGAGACAATATGCATAAAAAGATGGGGAATAGATGGTATTGTTCCGGTACCCATGAAGAGAACAAAAAAAGTTAAGCGTGGTTTTAATCAATCAGAGTTATTAAGTAAAAATATCAGTAAAATTTCAACAATTCCATGCATGAATGTTTTGAATGAAAAAAACTACTCGATGATACAAAAATCATTACAAATTAATGAACGGTTTATAAATGTACTTGGCAGATTCAGCATAAAACCTGATAATGCAGTTATTAAAGGGAAAAACCTTTTGCTGGTCGATGACGTATATACAACCGGCGCAACTTTAAATGAATGCGCAAGGGTGCTTAAAAGCCATGGAGCTGATAAAGTATACGCGATAGTGATGGGAGATACACCACGAAAAAAGATTGAATAATATTTCAAAAGGTGTATTAATTGTATTCGAATTATATTAACGTTACCGGGAGAGTGGAATGAAGATTCTATCTGAAGAGAATTATGAGCTAATTGTTCTTGAAGGAAGAATTGATCAGGATATGTCCGAGGAACTGGAGTCAGTATTGCAGAATTGTATTGATGAAGAGAAATACAATATATGTATTGATATGATGGATGTAAAACATATCTGCAGTTCCGCGCTGGGTGTAATCGTGGCAATTAAGCGAAAACTTAAAGATGAAGATGGCGATATTAAACTTGTAATTGCAAATGATAATTTGTTAAAGCTTTTCCAGACAACTATGCTTGACAAGGTTTTTGAAATATTTGAATCTCAACGGGAATGTATTAACGCTTTTGATTGATGAGGATGTCATGCGGGCTCATAAATATGCTGATTTAAAAGACATCCTGAAATGTATTGGACCATACCTGGAGCAGGTTGATGTTGTAATAAAAAGTAAACTTGAAACAGGTATTGGGCTTTTGGATGAAGGTTCATGGCATACATTCAGGAAAAGTGGAAAGAAAATCAGGGCCTCCCTGATAATTTTGTCCAGTGGATTGAAGAATTCGATTCCGGATGATATTGTAGATATTGCGTCAGCAGCAGAGATAATACATGCCGCATCGCTTGTTCACGATGATATTATTGATAAATCAGATATGAGACGTGGTCAGGCCACTGTAACAAAGAAGTATGGAAGCAAGGTAGCGGTACTGGTTGGGGATTTCATGTATACCAGGGCCCTTGAGATGGCAGTAAGCAACAACAGGATGGACCTTTTCCCGATTATGGTTGATGCGACGTTGAACATGGTAAAAGGTGAATTGTACCAGATTGAATATTCGAATATCGATAATATATCCATGAAGCATTATTTCGAGATTATTGAAATGAAGACAGCACGGTTCATGGGTGCCTGCGCTAAGCTTGGTGGTGTACTGAGTGGAATGGATGAGCCGGAGTTAGATCTTATGTTCAAGAGTGGTCTGAACCTTGGTTATGCATTCCAGATAATTGATGACACTATCGATTACGTAGATAACACTATATCAGGAAAAGACACGGGAAATGATTTTATTAACGGTAAGATAACCCTGCCGCTACTTCATCTCATTGATGTGGTAGATAGTGAAGATGCCCGGCTGATCAGGGATTATACGAGGGAACCTGATAAAGAGAAGTGGGAATATGTTATCAAAAGGGTTAATGAAACGGATACAATTGATTATTGTGTTGGTGTGGCAAAAGAATACATTACTAAAGCTGTGGATTACATTGACAGGTTTCCAGAATCAGAATGTAAAAAGGCAATGAAAGATTTGGCAATATTTTTATTGGCAAGAAATTTTTAAACAGGTATCATGTGTTTAATTGATGTTGAAATATGGAGGCCACATGATTACAAAAGAAAAAGAAGATGTATTGAAATACTACAACCTTGGGCTTACCGCGTATAAACAACGAAAGTGGGATGAAGCCATAAAATCATTCGAGATGGCACTAAATATTGACCCTAAAGATGGTCCTTCGCGTGTGTATCTTGAAAGGTCAAGCCAGTACAGGGAAAACCCACCAGCGGATGACTGGGATGGCGTATTTACCATGAAGACAAAGTAATTGATTGGCAGAAAAACTTATAATGTACAGGGTGTAGCAATACCATGGCTAAAAAGATAATACAGGTTAATAAAAATCCAGTGTATGAAATTGGAATGATAGCGACCGTATTCGGTAAGGATACCGAATTTAACGGGGATCTTGCATTTGACAAATCCTTGCAAATAAACGGAAAATTTGAAGGAGAAATCAAGGATGGTGATTTTCTCGTAATTGGAGAAAAAGCTGAAGTTAGGGCGAACATCAAGGTGAAAACGGTTATTGTCAAGGGAACTGTATATGGCAATGTTGAAGCTACCGATAAACTTGAAATTCATAAAGAAGGAAAGTTGTATGGAAATATAAGGACATCAAAGTTAATTATTGCTGATGGAGTAGTGTTTGAAGGTAAATGTGAAATGATAAAATCTGGTGAAAAACCAAGTAAAAAAGAACAGAGTAAAGAGGAACCGGCATCAGCCTAAACTATTGGAAATTATTAAATTATAAAAAGGGTGACTATGAAATAGTCACCCTTTTTTGCATCATGCCGCTTGCATGCTGCTAATCTATTGTATACCATTATCATTAAGAACGGAATGATAACAGGATATTGTTATGAAATATGAATACATGAAACAGGTTAATAGCAATCTATATGAAATACCAGTAGAAACAGTCAAGGGAATGCGTGTTCCTGCACGGATATACGCATCCGCTGAACTATTGCAGGATATGGATGATGCGGTTATGCGGCAGATAACCAATGTAGCGATGCTTCCCGGCATCCAGGAATACGCATTTTGCATGCCGGATGGTCATTCTGGTTACGGTTTCCCAATAGGAGGCGTAGCCGCCATTGATATTGAAAACGGGGTTATCTCACCGGGTGGTATTGGATTTGATATTAACTGTGGTGTGCGACTGGCAGTTACAAATCTTACAAAAGATGATATTAAGCCGTACATGAAGAAGTTGATGGACGCGCTGTATTCAAAGATACCTTCAGGCATTGGTGGTTCCGGAATTGTGTCACTTGCCGATCAAAAATTTGATGAAGCCATGGTTAAAGGAGCAGCCTGGGCTGTGGCTAATGGTTATGGTGAACCTGAAGACCTGGTTATGTGTGAAGAGAAGGGGTGCATACAGGGTGCAGAACCGGCATCAGTTTCTCAGAAAGCACGAGACAGGGGGGGGAAACAGCTGGGGTCATTGGGGTCTGGTAATCATTATCTTGAACTACAGGTTGTTGAAGATAAAAATATCTTCAACAGGGATGCTGCTGATGTCCTTGGATTGAAGGGGAAAGGGCAAGTAGTCTGCATGATTCATTGTGGAAGCAGGGGATTCGGTCACCAGGTTGCTACCGATTATCTTCGAAAATTCGCGGCTGTGGTCAACTCAAAATATAAAATCGATATACCAGACAGGGAATTGTCTTGCGCACCTTTTGATTCAGAGGAAGGACGTGACTATTTTGGCGCCATGAACTGTGCTATCAATATTGCATTTCTGAACCGGCAACTTATTTTACACAGGGTGCGTGAGGTATTCTGTGATATTTTACGAAAAAGCCCGGCTGAGATTGGGTTCAACCAGGTGTATGATGTGTGTCATAATACGGCAAAATTAGAAGAGCATACGGTAAATGGTAAAAAGAAAAAACTTATTGTACACAGAAAGGGTGCAACCAGGGCTTTTTCGTCGGGTATGGAGGAGATACCCGATGCATACGCAAAATTGGGGCAGCCAGTATTAATTGGAGGGAGCATGGAGACAGGCTCCTACGTGATGCTTGGTAAAGAAGGCAACAGCGCATTTTACAGCACTGTTCACGGAAGTGGACGGGTAATGTCCAGGAAACAGGCAAAAAAAAGTTTTAAGGGGCAAGATTTGCTGTTGAACATGGAATCTAAGGGCATGCATGTTCGAACAGGTTCATATTCCGGGTTGGCTGAGGAGGCTGGTGGAGCATATAAGAATATTGATGAGGTGATTAAAGCAACCGAATCAGCTGGATTAAGCAGTAGTGTGGCCAGGCTTGTGCCACTGGGAACGATAAAAGGCTAAGGTATTTTTATATGGGATATGAATTGCTGGATGAAGGAACATTTGCAGATGTGGCCGTTAAATGCAAAGCGGAAAGGCTTGAAGATATTTTCAAGTATAATTCTGAAGCATTTGCTGCCATTATACTTGACGATACTGATGCTATAAAAGGAAATGTTAAAAAAATATTACGGGTACAGGCAGATGAACCTGACCTTTTATTGTTCGATTTTGTGAATGAACTTATTTACCAGAAGGATGTCAACAACCTGCTGTTTCTGCCAGGTAATATTGAGATTGAAAGACAGGATGGCATGTTACATCTTGTTGCATCAATGAAAGGAGAACGCATAGGTAAGAAATGTTCTTTTATTGTGGATGTGAAGGCTGCCACCATGCATGAATTGAGTGTGATTCAGGATAATGAGGGATGGGCCTCTTTTATGATTCTTGACGTATAAGTTTAAAACAATTATCGTTGACAGTATTTAAATTCCTTTCAATTCTTTTTTTATTCTATAAATGTTTAAAAATGTTGAGGATAGATTTATGGCGGATGTAATTGACGGCAAAAAGGTAGCTGAAGAAATCAAGAATGAGATCGCCCGGGAAGTTGATATACTGAAACAAAATCATGACAAACAACCGGGGTTGGCTGTTGTTCTTGTGGGTGAAGATCCGGCATCACAGGTGTATGTTCGAATGAAAGGACGTGATTGCGAACAGGTGGGGATAGAATCCTTTCAGTATACTCTTCCTGAAGATACTTCGCAGGAGGAACTGGTTAAACTGGTGAAAGAGTTGAACGGAAGGTATGACGTTGACGGTATACTTGTTCAGCTGCCACTGCCCGCGCATATAAACGAGTCGTTGATACTGAACACATTAGACCCTGCAAAAGATGTTGATGGGTTTCACCCGGTAAATGTTGGGAAACTGGTTACTGGAGACGAGGATACTTTTTATCCCTGCACACCCTATGGATGCCAGGAGCTGATAAACCGACATGTATCTGACCTGAAAGGTAAACACCTTGTAATCGTTGGACGAAGCAATATAGTTGGTAAACCAATGGCCAACCTGATGGTACAGAAAAACAAGCGGGCGAACTGTATTGTGACCATATGCCATACGGCAGCTCCTGATATTTCATATTATACCAGGCAGGCAGATATACTGGTTGTAGCAGCAGGCAGGCCCGAAGTGATTAGCAGTGATATGGTCAAGGAAGGCGTGGTAGTGATTGACGTTGGTATAAACAGAATTGATGATCCTGTAAACGAAGGGAAGAAAAAGCTTATTGGTGACGTACGATACGATGACGTCGCCCGAAAAGCATCTGCCATTACTCCTGTACCAGGTGGAGTGGGACCAATGACACGGGTCATGTTACTGAAGAATACGTTGAAAGCATTCAAGCAGCACAATAACATTACATAAGCAAAAACATGATTTCACATGGGATTTCTGTATTGAAGCAGGAATGACAAGAATAAAAAAAACCGGGACTTCAAGGAAATCCCGGTTTTGCGTTTTAAGCTGTGTTTTAAGCTGTCTATATGATTACCTACTGGGAATGCTGTACGTCACTGTGTTCTTCATCCTGGATAAACATTGGTATATACTTTGCAAACCACATGTAAATAAGCACCATGATGGCAAGTGACCCTAGCATCAAAGCCCATTCCTGTATGGAAGGACCGTATGTCATATATGGCTTCCACGGGAAGTTGGGAACAGAATACCCGTGCATAATGACCCTGAATTTCATCATTATGATAGCCATTACACCACTGATAATGCCTGCGGTAAATATCCTGTCGTTTTCACGGAATTTTTTCATGTTCAGGATAACAACAGCACTTATAGTAAAGGCGAATTCTAAGACTAGTACCCACCAGCCATACATGCTGCCACTCATGATATCCGTGAATGACCTGTCAAATAGTGGTAATGCAGTAGTCCACTGTGTATAAATGTCGAATACTCTTATCAGAAAATAGAAGATGAACATGGCACCGGATATCTGTGCAAGTTTCATGAAAGAGTCTTTGGGGATGAGTTCTTTCTTCTGTACCCATTGGGCTATTTTGGGTATCAGCATCATAAGGCATGTCCCGCCAGCTGTTGCCGCAACGATTGCGACGAAAAAGTACAGGTGATTAGGCCTGAACCATGCTGCCTTTGCATACATGATGTCCCACATGCCTCCCCCAAGTGATCCCTGGTGGAAAAATGAGAGGAACGTACCCACTGCTGCCATTATCCACATTAGCTTGTGCAGGTAGTGCGCGATATAATGCAGTGCCGGGATACGGTCTAATACCTTGTGAGAAAGTATTATAGGAAAAAGCTCAATTATGAGTACCATAAAGTAAAAGGTGAGGCACCAGATTACCTCTGTCAGCATTGATGTTGGCAGAAGGCCGCTTCCCCAGTTAGGATAGGTATATCCGAACCAGGCACGAAGTGGCTGACCGATCTCAAACACCAGAAGCACAAAGGTAAAAAGATAGCACATAAACCCGATAAGTACGGTGGAGTTTATGAGTGGCTGCAGTTTGTCAACACGGAATATGTACAACATGAATCCCGTAAAAAAAGCGCCGCCACCCAGTGCCACGTACCCCAGGTCACCGAGAATCCACAGTCCCATGTTGAATATGTTGTTCATGTTGGTATAACCGAGACCCCAGAATAGTATCTGGATACCAAAAATTGCGAACAGGGCCGTGAAGCCCAGGAGCACATAGATGGTAATCTGTATGTTCCTGGAATAACTGTTCCATTCGTTTATTAAAAAATCTATTGCTTTGCTCACGATGATCTCCTTTTTTTATTATGAAGAGTGTTTATACCCGCCGATCATTTCCTTCAGCCATTTCTGGCTTGTCAGGTAATAGACCTTCGGATTAGGATAATTTTTCATTGCAATTCTCTTCTTGTACAATTCCGGATCAGTTTCGCGAAGCTTGTCAATCGGATGTAAGAGCCTGAGAGCCCGGTCACTTTTCGATAAACGGGTTACTTCTGAATCTGGATCGTTTAAATCACCGAAAACCATTGCACCAGTTGGACAGGCAGATACACATGCCGGAGTATATGTAACCGCATTAATGTCTGTCACTCCGTTGGCGATGGCCTTGTCACGTTCTTTTTTCCAGATATGGTCGCAGAAGGTACACTTGACCACGGTTCCCCTTGATGCTACCGAACGATCAGGATTCATGGACTCTTTAAAAGTTCCTTCGTATTCCGGTTTCCACCAGTTGAATACCCTTGCTTCGTATGGACATGATGCCTGGCAGTAACGGCAGCCGATACAACGAGACCATATCTGGCTGACCACGCCATCATCCCCAACATCGGTGGCCACTACGGGACACACGGAAACACATGGGGGGCTGGGATTCTCAGGGTCGTTCCCTTCGCACTGCTGGCACATCTTGGGAAGGTATGCCACCTTTACATCAGGGTACTCAGCATTTTCATCATTGTCATTAGTTACCTGCATTACATCCAGAAAGGTAACCCGTTTTGCTATATCTGAATCATCCTGGAAAATTGGCATATTGTTTGATTGTGAACATGCAATCTGACAGGTGCCGCAGCCGGTACATTTGTCAAGATCAATAGCCATTCCCCATCTTCTTTTCATTTCAGCCATTATAAATCACCTCTTAACTAATTTTAACCCTTGTCAGCCACCAGTCGGCAGTACCTGAAACGGGATCGATCTTATTGTTCATTATTTCCTTGGGGTTAACACCCTTGTCCGTAGCATACTCTGTGTAAGCTGTATGCCCGAATCCCAGCGGTATTGCAATGACGCCCGGTGCGACAGTCTTTGTGAGATGCACACGCACATTATCGAGCTCACCCCGGCTGGATTCAAGATCGACTTTCTCGCCTTCTGAAACGCTGTACTCATCGGCTGTGGAAGGATTCATGAGTACCCAGAGGGTCTCTTCAGTCAATACTGTATTGTTAAGGCCTTTCAGTACATAGGGAAGGGCCAGTCCCCTGCCGTCGCCAACCAGTGTAATTTCATATGGCAGCATCGCGAGGGGGTAATCGCTGGTTGGAGCACTTGATTTTTGCGCTTCTTCAAGTTCTTTGGACATCATTTTCGCAGGGAAAGAGAATGATGATATTGATTTGATTACCTGTGATGAAGTACCGGAAACAAGCGCTGTATAGTTCTTCCAGGGAAATGATTGTTTCACACCCTCAATATTTCTTGCAATGCGTATCAGCGAATCTCCGGCATGAATAGCTTTAAATCTTGGTGTAACAACCGGTCCGCCGGCTTCAGTCTTCATCTCAAGGGATGAAAGTGACGGAAGAACATAATCCGCATACATTGCAGTATCATTGAGAAGTGGTGCGATAACAACTACCGTGGAAGCTTCTTTCATTTTTTCTATGAGCTTTTTACCGTAGGTGCTCTGAAATACGGGATTTGCTCCGTTAATTATAATCAGGTCAGCTTTCGCGTCACTGGCTATAAATTCATCAAGGCCTTTGGCTTTAGATGCGGAACTGAGCCCCTGTTTCGCGTAGCTGTCAAGCTTCAGTGCCCCAGGACCTTTCTCTGTCTTTACTTTTACTACAGAACCAAGTGAACCGGCAAGGCTGTTAAGTGCCTGTACTGCCGCCATTTCCATGGTTGAGGAGGATACACCCTGACCGCCCTTTCCGGTAACCGCTATTGGCCTCCTGGCGGATGCGAATTCTTTTGCCAGCTGCTCAAGTGCTTCTTGCTTCACACCGGTGAGTTCGGAAACCTTTGCAGGTGTATACTGGTTTATTGCAAGCTCTGAGAAGCGGCCAAACCGGGCACCGGATGATCGTTTGCCAAACTTTCTAATAAGTATGTTGGCTAAACCAAGTGCAAGTGCTGCCTCGGTTCCGGGTTTAGTGGCTACCCACTGGTCTGCTGCTGATGCTGTACGTGTGCAAATAGTGTCCACATGAACGAAACGCACACCCCTGTCTTTCCAGCCAGCGAATGAACGATGCATTGCACCGGTATTTCCCCATCCTTCAAGAAGACGGGCGCCAAAGCTCAGTATATAATCTGCCCTGTCAAAATCGTAATAAATAGATCCTTCTGTGTTCTGGGTAAGTTCAACGGCTGCTTTTGACAGGCTGCAGAAGCAGGGATCTTCGTAAATATTCGGGCTTCCTGAAGCGGTGATAAGCCTGTCCAGCAGCATGCCGGAAATGCCTGCGTGTGACTCGTTGATTCCTACGATACCAGCTGCTTTACCGTCTTTACGAAGGGTGTCAATTTTGCTGGCGATTGTGTTAACCGCGTCATCCCAGCTGACCGGTTCAAATTTACCTGAACCTTTTTTGCCAGCCTGCTTGAGAGGTGTCTTGATCCTTTCGGGATGATATAGAACATGTACAAGTGACTGCCCCATGGGACAACCCTGGTTTGATGTTTCAACCTTGACTGCCCTGTCGCCAATTTTTCGTACAGAAATGCTGCATTTGTCAGGACAAGCGTTGCATATACTCTGTATATACTTTTCTTCACCCTGTTGAGGCGTGTATTGATCCTGTGTCCATTCAACAAGCCATTGGAGCGACTGGAATGGGGCACCAGAAAAAACATACCCGGTACCGGTACCAACAACCGCGCCTCCTACCATTTTTAAGAAATCTTTTCTTTCAATTTTTTTCATGAATTCAATAACTCCTTGTACTTTTTAATCATGGCATACCGCGCATTTGTTGCTCACGTGTATTATGTTCCGGACGTCCGCACATACAACCATGGGCATTTTGCCCTCGCTTCAGGCCGTTGTGATGGGAAAGTTCCATCCGTTACACTTCCCGCAAGGAACATTCATGGTGTTCTTCGTTACTGCCATGCGGCTGAAGTACACCAGGTCAGGCTGTCGGGCGAAAGACCCCCTGGCTTACGGGTGTCCCTGAAACCCTTTTACATAAAACCTGCACCTTTAAAGTGATATCGTCATTATACCTGCCGTAAAAAAACCCGGTATCTTCCATATTCATAATAATTATGAATCGTCTCACAGGTGAATTCACCTTGTGTACTATTGTGAGATTTTTGGTTGAATGGAAGAACTGTTTCGACAGATAACGATATGACATTATCACAAGCTTTTTGAAATAATGAGAACGAAAACCAGGTGAATATGATAAAAGGGATTACTATCATTAAAGATGAGCGTGTCCCTTTCACAAATATACTCCTTTGATTTATGATGATATTTTAGAAATCCATGCACATTTTAAAGCGATTTATTGACAATTTACTATAAAATATGCCTCGTTCGATAATCCAATGAGAAATCGTGCTGTCAACAAAAATATGAAAAAAAAATTGACAAACCTGTTCTATAGTGATAGCTTTTTTGCAATTCTGGCTCCTTCCACCGCGTCCTCCGCGTAGCTTGCGCCGATACTCTCGGCAAATTCACGGGTAACTACGGCACCTCCCACAAGCAGTGAAACTTCAAGTTTTTCGTCCTTCAGCATGGTGCTTACGGTCTTCATTTCGTACATGGTAGTGGTGAGAAGGGAACTCAGGCATACTATGTCCGGCGCGTGTTCTTTCACCGCATCGATTATTATGCCGGCATCCACGTCCTTCCCCAGGTCGATTACGTCAAAACCGTGGTTTTCAAGCATCATGGCTACTATATTTTTGCCGATGTCGTGGATATCTCCTTTTACCGTGCAGATGACTACTTTGCCGGTCTTTTTTACCGAATCCTTTTTCAGGAGAGGCTGCAGCACGGCAAAGCCCCTTTTCATGCTGTTGGCTGAGGCGATCATTTGTGGCAGAAAGTACTCACCGCGGCTGTACAGGTCGCCCACGTGCTCAAGTGCCTGTATGAGGGCGTCGTTCATCACGTTTTCCGGCTGGTATTCCTTGAGGGCTTCCTGCACGGCAGGTGCTATTTCGTCGTTGTTGCCCTCAACTACCATGGTGTAAATGCGAGAAAGGATTGATTTTTCGTCCCTTTCTTCCTTTTTAACGGCTGTTTCTGCCGGTTTGCCGCTGAAGGCGGCGATATAGTGTGTTGCTCCCGGGTCGTCACCTTCGAGGTAGGCCAGTGCCATTTTCTCTTCTTCGGTATACCCGGTAAGGCTGGTGAGGGTGGCGGGATTGAATATGG
>CAZVRB010000038.1:16603-31105 GCA_964629365.1 uncultured Leptospiraceae bacterium | reverse complement strand
GCTGGTACTCTGACATTTCGGACATCGGGCAAAATCCATTACTATCCATTACTCCAAAATTTTTGATTTGACTTTCCCTTATATATAGCTATATGTAAATACCTGTAAACGACAAGAAATTTTAACCACAGAGACTCAGAGGTACAGAGAAATGAATTATATTTAAACAGCAAAAAAACAATATTCTCTGTTTCTCTGTGTCTCTGTGGTTAAATTATTATCCAAAAAAGGGCAGGCAAGCATATGGAAAGATTCAGCAGGTGGAAACAACTTGTTTATTCAAGCGGACAGACCGGGTTTTCGTTACTTGACAACATCTTCGGTGTATATCTTATCTTCTTTCTGATACCACCCGTTGAAACAGGGATGCCGGAACTGATTCACAACACACCCCTTTTTATGGGATTGACCATAATCGGTGTCATTATAATATTCGGCAGAATTATCGATTCTCTTGCTGATCCCCTGGTGGCCCACTGGAGTGACAACGCGAAATTCAAAATGGGACGCCGTAAGTTCTTCATGATCACCGGGGCTGTCCCCTTCTGCCTGGCGGGCATATTATTGTTTTATCCACCTACCCCGTCCCCTTCAACCATAAATGCCGTATACATAGCATTAATACTTGGTATATATTTCTTCTTTTATACATACTTTATGACCCCCTATCTTGCCCTTATACCGGAACTCAGCCATACCCACGATGACCGCATATTTATCACGGTAATCCAGGCGGCCTTTGCCCTGCTTGGTGGCGCGATGATTCTCATTGGTGTTCCTGTATTATGGGACGTGCTGCAGGGCTCTTTCGAGAAAACAACAGCGTTGCGGATATCACTGATAATCATGATCGCACTAGCCTGTATTAATATGATTGCCTCCGCCCTGCCGGTAAACGAGAAGAAGTATTCTGTCAGCAAACCGGCTGATGTGAAATTTCTGGAATCCATAAAGATGACTGTCACCAACAGGACATTCATAATCTACATGATACCAACTATACTATTCTGGTTTTCATTCCACATAGTACGGGCAGTCATCGCCTATTATCCCATGGTTTTGCTGCAGCAGCCTCAGTCTATGCAGACACTACTGATGGTAACATTATTTGGCAGCGCTATTGCATTTTTTCTCATCATTACCTATATTGCCAAATGGGTAAGTAATAAAGCCATCATGCTGGCGGGACTACTTGCTTTTGCCATATTCATGTCGATGATGTATTTCGTTGATACCATGGGAGACTTAAAACTGACAGCCGCTTTTGTTCACATGGCACTGTTGGGATTCCCTGTAGCAGTTCTACTGGCCATTCCCAATGCCATTCTCGCCGATATCAGCGAAGTGGATGGGCATAGAACAGGGAAAAACCGCGAGGCCATGTTCTTCGGTACGCAGGGACTGTTCATGAAAGTTAACTACGGGGTGGCAGCCGCCATACTCTCTTATCTTTTTGCCGCATTCGGTAAAGATGTTGCCAATCCCCTGGGTGTGAAACTTGCCGGGCCGGTTGCGGGTATATTTTCACTGGCGGGATTTCTGATCTTCATTCTTTACCCGCAGAAGAAAATCGCCGCTGAACTGAAGGAGATACGCGAGGAGATATTAAAAGTTAATGAAAAGTGAAGTGTGATCAGCACGCACTTTACCGTATCTTAATCGCCATGAGGGTGATATCATCCATGTATGTCATCCCTTCGTAGTGCCGGTGCAGGCGTTCCATGATGACACTGGTTAATTCATGCATGGAACCCCGGCAATAGCCTTCATCTATCAGTTCACGCACGAGGGAGATGAACCTTTCTTCGCCAAAAATCACACCATCCGTGCTTATTTCTTCGTATATACCATCAGAAAACAGCAATATCACGTCACCCTGTTGAAGGGCTTCCCGTTTCAGTTCATATTTAGAATCCTGGTCAAATCCAAGAATTCTCCCCTTTCCCCGCAAAGTTACCATTTCTCCTGTTGACCCGCGGATAAGGAACTGGTCTGGATGACCTGCCGAAGCATAGTACAATTCTCCCTCTATAATCTGCATCAGAAAAGCGGTAAAAAAACTGTCAGTTCTCAGGTCACGTATAAAAACCCTGTTCAAATAATCCATGCGCCGTTCGGGGCTTTGCAGCCTCAGGCTCTGCTTGTGTACAATATCCACCTGCATGGTGAAAAGAGCCGCCTGTATGCCATGCCCTGTCACATCTGCCACTGTGAAAGTTGTTGAGCCGTCTTCCATGAGAGATATGTTATAGTAATCTCCACTCACTGTGCCGTTCTGTGGAAGATATACCAGGTCCACATCAAAATTCTCGAGAGTAGAAAACATCTCCCGGCTGCTGAGTATCTGTTGCTGCACCCTTCCGGCAATATTCAGCTCCTCGTTCATTATAACAAGTTCTTCATGCTCCCTGCGTGCCTCTTTCAGGTTCATCATTGTACGAACCCGGGCCAGCAGTTCGCGCTTATCAAAGGGACGCACCAGGTAATCGTTCGCACCCGCGTCAAAAGCGGTAACAAGATCAGATATAAGGTTTCTGGCTGTAATCATGATTACAGGCATCTCACCCTGGTCACGGGTCTTCCGTATCTCCCTGCACACCTGGTACCCCGACATGCGGGGCATCATTACGTCCAGCAGGATGAGATCAAACTTTGTTCCGGTTTTTATCATGTCCAGGGCCTTCATGCCATCCGCTGCAGTTGTGACATTAAATTCATCACCCTGAAGATGGTTGCGAAGCACCTGGAGGTTAACCGGGTCGTCATCAACTACCAGTATACTGTAGGCTGCGGCAGCTTTCCCTTTCCCGGGCTCATCATACACGGCATGCTCGGCGGCAGGTTCCTGTTGTTTCTTGTCATGTACCGCATGAATAAGTCCATTGTCACCAACCGCAATGTCCCGTTCAGTCTTATCGTGTTGCGCAGCAGTGGTGAGAGTAACCGTAAAGATAGACCCCCTCCCCTCCTCGGATTCCACGCTGATATCACCGCCCATCAGTTCAACCAGTTTTCTTGAAACTGCCAGCCCCAGGCCGGTACCGCCATATTCTCTTGAAACAGACCCGTCCCCCTGCACGAAAGAATCGAATATTTCATGCTGCCGATGTAATGGAATACCGATACCGGTGTCTTTCACCCGCAGCGCGATACAGGACTCTTTCCATGCAGGTTCAAAATACTCCGCAAAAACTTCCACCGAACCTGACGGGGTAAACTTTATGCTGTTACCAACGAGGTTGTGCAGCACCTGCTGAATCCTGTTCTCATCACCCATTACCGGGGGCAGCTCCGGATCCACATTGTTAACCAGTGTAATATTGCGTGCGGATGCAAGGGGCTCCTGGATCATGAGTACCAGGTCGGTAAGTGAATAGAGGTCAACTGGTTTTTGCTGCAGTGTTATGGAACCGTTTTTCATTTTTGAAAAATCAAGTATATCATTTACCAGCGTTGCCAGGCGTCGGGCGCTCACGTTCACCAGGGAAAGGTTCTGACGTTGCCTGGGGGTAAGGCTGCCCACGGTGCCATCCAGCACGGAATCCAGTATGCCGATGATGCCGTTTAGTGGAGTGCGAAGCTCATGTGATGTATTTGCAAGGAACTCGTCCTTCATGCTGTCCATGGCGGTGAGTTCCCTGTTCTTTTCCACAAGTTCATGGGAAAGGGTTTCAACGGTAGTAAAGGCGTTTGAAAATCTTCGGGAAAGCTGAAACGACTGGGAAAAAATATAGAACACCAGCCCCAGTGAAGCCATGTTGAAGGTGTTGATTACGTGATTGTTGTACAGCACATCGTTTATAGCGGTTCCGTACAATCCCAGCATACCCACCAGTGCGATATAGGCTTCATTTCGCCCCCGTATAATAGAGCGGATTATCACGCCGATGATAACGATACCACCACCCAGAACAAAGAGATCATACAGTATCCGGACATGGGCATATACATCCATGGGCATGGTACCCACAAAAAGTGCGATACACACACCAATGGCGATGTAGGCATTCCTCATCCAGCGGGGCATATCACCCGGGAAAAGTGAGCTCACAAAAAGGGCGATGAATGTGATGTTGGTGTATGAAGCTATATACTCAATTTTACTGAGTAACTGAAAATCAATGCCTGGAATCCACTGCACCAGCATGCGTTCGCCCATCACCAGTTCACGCGTCATGAGTATAAACCCCATAAGGCCAAATAAGAGGGTGGACGGGTCCCTGCGCCTGAGAACATAGAGGCCCAGGTGATACAGCACCATGATCATGATGACCGCAAGTACCGCGATCACGATATTCACCCTTCTCATGCGGTTGTGGATGATTTGATCAGCAGGGCCAAGGCGAATGCTTTCCCACAGGCCTGCCTTAATATGATGGTGATTTGAGACATGTACTACTATATCGAGGTATCTTTCACCAGCCGTGCCGATATCACATATTCCCGGAGACAGCAATGCCACCTGTGGGTGATACATGGCTTTTGCGTTGTCTTTTGTGCACGAGACAATCCCATTTTCAGCCACAGGCCTGCCATTGACGTAGATCCTGTAGGCGGTGGCCGCGTCGAGAATTCTAAACGCGTATTGACATGAAAAAGCGGGCATTCGTACACGCAACCGGTAGGTTGCACAGCCTTTAGGAGGCAGAACTTTTTCCGTTGCTGCTGAAGTGTTCCATACTCCGGGAACATCCATGAAAGAAGTCATTTGTACATCAGCATGGCCTTTGAAATCAAGTGGATGCACCAGTTGTCCGAAATAGAATTCCCATTCACCGTCAAGCTTTATAATCCCCTCATCTTTAAAATCCCATGAACTGAGATCAAGCTGCCCCTTCTCGGCACGGGGAGCACCTGCCGGTGTACAGGATGATAACTGCAGCACAAGCATCACTATGGCAATCAACCATATTGCATGAAATGAAAACTTTTTATTTTTCATAATACCAATCAAACAACCTGTTATTACGAACCGTTCCCTTGCAATTTTTTCACAAGTAAAAATCACGATAGTCTTTATGTCAATTGAATACAGTATGGTTTTGTAATTTTATCTGCAGGTTTTCATGGTAACAGAAACCCGTTTGCGAATATATATATGGTATGATACAATTCAATTGTTCATTAAATACACAGGGCGATAGATCATGAAAAGGATATTTCATAACATTGTAATAATGTTGCTGCTATGCATGGGAGCATGTGGAAACTCACATGATTTTTACGGCATGTATGGTAAAACTGAAGGCCCCTGCCGGCATCCATACATTCATATTACAAAAATGGAAGGTTTCACCGGTAAATATTGCCTGGTATCGCTGAAAAATCAAAAGAAGGCGCATGAAAAAGGAAATCAATTTCTCGGGGTCATTGAAAACAATACGATTACACTCTATACCGGAACACGACTGCACGGTGGTGACCTTACCGTTAGCGGCAGAATTCATGTGACTGGAAACCGAATAGCGGTTTCTGCTGACGGGAAAGAGTGTAGTTATGAAAAAATTACCCCCTTTCCGAATTCTTGAGAATGAAAACACTTCTTAATAACAAAAATCTATGAAATTACAATTTACATATTTTTTTTACCGCAGATAAACGCAGATGAACACAGATGATGGTATTAATTATCAAATATTCACGATAATCCGCGTTAATCTGCGTGTATCGAGCGAAGCGGGCGGTTTCATGTATTTAAAGCCATATGATATTATTAGCTTTTTTGGATGTATTTTTGTTCTCCATCAAGTTTCATTTGAATAGCACATAACCTGCTTGACATGTCTTCATATTGTGAATTATCTATCAATACTCGGGTACAGGGGTCTGTTAAATTACTTTTTTTAAATGGAAATGATGAACATCTTTTATCCCCTTCAAAGAATAATTAATATTGGCATCACTAAACAACTGGCCTTTTCCGAAAGGAAGCGGGTTCGTATTATCAATGGTATATTATGTTTTATTCTTATGGTCAAAAGTCTTTTTGCCGTATCTTTTTTGACTGAAGGTACCCTGTGGGCTGTGGCAATGCAGCTTTCGGTTATTTCAGTTTTAGTTATCATCTTTCTGCTCAATCACACCCACAGGTATTCACTGGCAACTCACCTGTTTATTATTACCCTGCTTTTTGACTTTTTCATGAACTCAATAGCAACCGGACCTGAAGCCTTCACCCAGTATTACTTCTTTGGCGCTTTTGTGGGTACTTTTATTTTCTTCTCACGTTTTCGGGATCAGTTGATATATTCCCTGGTAACAGTAACCTGTTTCATGGTATTGCAGGTAAGCTATAACTATATTGATCCTCTTGTACCATTCAGTACATTCTTTTATTACCTGGATATACTCTTCCTCTTCGGTGGCATATTCATTGTACTCAATTTTTTCCGTTACCAGCATGAAGAATATCAGCAAATAATTGAAGACGAAAGAGACAGGAAAGAACAGTTACTGCAGCGGGTTGAAGAAGAGATGGAAACAGGACGCCAGATCGTTACGAGGCTTCTTCCCGAACATATGCCATCCCTTCCCGGTTATACCCTTCACGCGTCTTTGCAGCTGATGCAGAGAATTGGTGGTGATTTCTATGACTACACCGTTGACGAATCAGGCTATATGCACCTGATGATCGCGGACGTTTCAGGACATGGACTTGCAAGCGCCTTCATCGCCCTTATAACTAAAATGGGTCTTGACACAATATCCAGTAACGAATCGCCGGCTGACGTGTTACGCCAGGTAAATGAAGTGGTCATGAGATCCACTGTGCGTAATTATTTTGTAACAGCCTTTTACTGTTCTATCTATCAGAAAACAGGTAAAATGCGATACTGCAGCGCGGGACACCCACCCCCTGTACTCTACAGTAGAAGCAGTGGACAAATCGTTGAGCTTAACACCCGTGGGAGGGCACTTGGTATATTCAAAGAACTGGCCCTTGAAGAAAACGAGATCACCATACATCCAGGTGATCGTCTTATTCTTTATACTGACGGTATAACTGAATGCTCGTCACCTGGTGGACAATTATTTGGGGACGATCGTTTGTTGTCACTTGTACAGGAACACGCACATGAGAAAGCTGATATTTTTGCAAAGGCTTTATTGTCCACCCTTCACGGCTTTTCCGGTAAAAGCTCATTCGATGACGACATCACCGTAATGGTGCTTGACAGGAAATAACTTGAAGAATGATAATTTATAATATAGATTTAACCATTGAGTATATTTATGGAAAACAGCATATCTATAGGGATTAAAGACAACATTCTTCTAATAAAGGTCCGGGGAGAAATGCGGGCAGGCAACAGTTTCGCGCTAAGCGAACTGCTTCCCGAATACCTGGAAAAGGTTGACCGTCAATTGTCCATACTCATTGACCTTGCCGACTGCACCTACATGGACTCCACTTCCATTGGTTTTATTATACTCCTGGAATCACGATGCCGGCGATATAATGCCGAATCAGTTACCGTTGTTAATCCATCCCCCAATTGCGTAAAACATCTGAAAGCACTGTCAGCCCTTGACAAGCTGCACATTGATACGAACAGAAAGGTACCTGGTATTCAATTGTTTCCACTTGAAACAGGAACCAGGAGTTTTAAGAAAAAACAAAATATTGAATTGATGTTTGACGCCCACGATATACTCAGCAGGCTAAGCGAGGAAAACCGCAGTGAATTCGAAGACCTTCTCAATGAACTTAAACGGGTTCTGGACAGGTAACGAAGAGGGATACCGGGTACTTTATCCTCCCCGATATCCCTGAGACATTCCAGGAAATTTACGATACCTTTAATGCCCCTGGAGCCGGCTTCTCTTCTTTTTTCAGTCCCTTCGTATCGATCAAACTGCTGGTTATAAATGACACCACAACAATAGTAAAAAGGCTCATCACCATGGCAAATGTCCTGAAGGGAAACTGTATTCCATATACCGGGTCATTCATGGGATATGGAATGAAGGATGGCAGGTTGAATATGGCTTCACCACCGCCAAGACGAAGCACCAGGCCCACCGCGGCCCCGGACAATGCACCCAGGTGATTGCTTTTCTTGTAGAACAATGCCATCACCAGCTGCGGAAACAGTATCACGTACACCAGGTCGGCACAAAGGTACCACAGGGCATACACGCTCTGCACGGTTAACGCCAGCCATGTGGCCACACCCCCGATCACAAGAACGGCCAGTCGTATGGACATTCTTATAGTTTTCTCAGACGCGTCCGGATTTACCAGGGGACGGTATATATTCCAGGTAAACATGGAAGACGCCGACAGAATGGATGAGTCTACTGAAGACATTACCGCAGCGGCAACTGCACCAAGGCCAAGGGCTGCCACAATTGGCGGGGTCATTTCAAGAAGCACGTAGGGCAAAATCATGTTTGCCGACGGGGCTGCGCCGAGACTGCTGGTACTCCAGTCAAAGCCAGTACCGGCAATTCCGATGAGAACCGCTGGAACAGCCATGAGAAGACAGCCGAATCCGGCATATACTGAAAGCCGCACTGCCGACCTGTCATCCTTTGATGAAAGTACCCTCTGAAAATATACCTGCCAGGGAATTCCACCCAGTATGAGCAGCAGGGCAAAATCCATCCATGTCCATACTGAATTGCCCCAGTCGGCGTTATTACCGGCAAATGCTGAAAGGGGGGGAATAAGTGACAGCCCCTCGGTAAACGTGGACCTGTAGCCGGCTACCGCCGCGTCAAGACCCCCAATACTGCTGAAGGCAAATGGCAGGGCAATTCCCAATCCGACGATGATAAATATTAGCTGTATCACATCGGTATAGGCAACCGACCAGAGCCCCCCCATCATGGTATAGAGTATTGCAATACTTGAAGAAACTACTATGGCAGTGGTGATATCCATGTTGAATATGGTGGCAAATGTGATGCCAAGGGCTGCCAGGATGGCGGCGCTCCAGAATACCTCACCGATAAGTGCGGGAATGAAAAGTACCGACGCGGTTTTCTTTCCATAGCGTCTCTCGAATACGTCAAGAAAGGTAGTAAACCCGTACTGCCGCATTTTTTTAGCGAAAAACAACCCGCCAAGTATGAGGCTGAGGGCATATCCCCAGGGTGCCTGTGCCCAGACCAGTCCCCTGGTGGTATCAAAAACTGCTTCACTGGTACCGATTATATAGCCCCCGCCAACCCAGGTGGCAGTCATGGTGAATATGCCTATAATGGCAGGCATACGCCGTCCTGCAAGCAAAAGTCCTTCTGATGTCTTCTGCTTCGATTCCTTCTTACTGGCATAAAGCCCGGTAAAAAGAACAACCAGGTAAAATCCCACTGTTGTAAATATTCCTATAGTTGCAGTATTGATAACAGCCTCCTCTTGTTAATAATGTCTATTTGCCGAACCAGTTGACAGGTTCTGTACCGTGATTCTGATAAATATGCTTTACCTCGGTATATTCTTCCAGTCCCATCTTTCCCAGTTCACGTCCCATGCCTGACTGCTTGTAGCCGCCCCATGGGGCCTGGGTAAAATACACGTTAAAATCATTCACCCAGACAGTGCCGAATTTCAGTCCCCGGGACATCCTGTATATCCTGTCGGGATCAGTTGTCCAGAATCCGGCAGACAGCCCGTATATGGTACTGTTGGCCCTGCGAAGGGCTTCTTCTTCGGTGTCAAACTTTTCAATGGTTATAACAGGACCAAACACCTCTTCCTGTACTATCTTCATTTCATTGGTACATTCTGTAAAAAGTGTGGGCAGGTAGAAGAATCCTTTCTGTAATTCCGGATCTTCAGGCCTGGCACCTCCAAGCACAAGTTTTGCTCCCTCTTGTTGTCCCACGTCCACGTAGCCTTCCACCTTGTTTCTGTGATCCATGGAAATAAGGGGGCCCATCTGCGTGTTTTCATCAAAACCGTTACCAATGGTGATCTTCTTCATCCGTTCCACCAGTGCGTCAACCAGGCGATCATGAATTGAGGATTCAACCATAACCCTGGCCCCGGCAGAACATATCTGCCCCGCGTGAAAGAAGACACCGTTGAGCACATAATCCACAGCCGTGTCGAAATCGGCATCGGCAAATATGATGTTGGGATTTTTCCCCCCGAGTTCAAGGGCGATCTTTTTCACGTTCTCACTTGCCGCCCTGATAATCTTTTTGCCGGTAACGATTCCCCCGGTAAAGGAGATGAGGTCAACGTCGTGACTTTCTGAAAGTTCTGCACCCACCGTGTGACCCGGACCCAGCACGGTGTTCACCACACCGGGTGGGAATCCCGCTTCCACGGCAAGCTCGGTTACCCGGATGGTTGTAAGTGGTGTAATCTCGCTTGGTTTCATAACAATGGTGCAACCGGCAGCAAGTGCCGGTGCCATCTTCCATGATGCCTGCAGCAGCGGGTAGTTCCACGGTGATATCTGTCCGCATACACCAACCGGTTCACGTAGTATCATGCTGGTAGAGCCAGGTATGGGAGATTCAATCATCTCACCCCCGTCCTTATCTGCAAGGCCGCCGAAGTACCTGAAAATACCGGCGATGTCGTCCATGTCCCAAAGGCTTTCGGTTACTGTCTTTCCGGTATCAAGGGTTTCCAGTTCGGCCAGTTCCCGGCGGTTCTCTTCGATCAGGTCACCCAGTTTGTATACAAGCTTTCCACGCTGGGCTGCCGGAGTGTCTGGCCAGGGGCCGTGATCGAATGCTTCCCGTGCCGCCGCGATGGCAGCCTGGCAGTCTTTTCTGTCCCCCTCCGGGACTTCTGCTATTATGCTTTCATCATAGGGGTTGATGACCTGGCGTATATTACCTGACAGGGCATCTACCCATTTTCCGTTTATATACATTTTTTTATGTAGCATCCACAGCTCCTATACTGCCGCTTTTTTCTTTTTATGAGTATAGAATGGCACCTTCTCCGGCAGCGCCGGTTCGTTACCAAGAATGATGTCTGCTGCCTTCTCTGCGATCATCATAACCGGTGCGTATATGTTCCCATTAGTGATAGACGGCATCACCGACGCGTCAACAACCCTGAGATTCTCTACCCCATGCACCCTGAGATCGGCATCCACAACTGACATCTCGTCATAGCCCATTTTACAGGTACAGCTTGGATGGTAGGCGCTCTCTCCTTCCCGGGCGACGAAATCAAGGATCTCTTCGTCGGTCTGCACGTCTTTTCCCGGTGCCAGCTCTTCACCCCGCAGCTCATCGAAGGCGGGCTGCTCTATGAGTTTACGGGCGCTGTGTATGGCTTCCACCCATTCTTTTCGTTCCTGCTCGGTTGAGAGGTAATTAAAAAGTATGCTGGGATATTTCATTGGATCGGCCGACCTGATCTTCACGTGACCCCTCACATCGGTATTCATAGGCCCGACGTGCAGCTGAAATCCGTGCCCCGCGTTTGGTGCCGAGCCGTCATAACGTATGGCTATGGGGAGAAAATGAAACTGCAGGTTGGGGTATTTCACCCGGTCATTTCCACGGATAAATCCGCCCGCTTCAAAATGGTTGCTTGCGGCCACCCCTTTTTTCAGAAACAGCCACTGGAATCCGATCTTCGGCTGATTGTAAAATTTCAATGACGGGTACAGGCTTACCGGTTTTTTCGCGGCCCACTGTACGTAGAGTTCCAGATGGTCCTGCAGGTTCTCACCCACACCTGGAAGATGGTGCACCATGTCTATTCCCAGGCTTTCAAGTTCACCTGAGTTACCGATTCCGGAAAGCTGTAACAGCTGTGGTGAGTTTATGGCACCACCGCATGAGATAATCTCGCCGCCATATACTTTTTTGCGGCGCAGTCCTTTCTTGTATTCTACGCCAATAGCTTTTTTGCCGTCAAAGAGTATACGGGTGGCGGTTGCTTTCAATATCACGTCAAGATTTTTTCGATGCGTAACCGGGTGGACGTAGGCCCTTGCCGCGTTCCAGCGGCGGCTTCTGTATATAGTACCATCGAACCTGCCAAATCCCTCCTGCCGGTAGCCGTTCACGTCATCGGTTAAGGGATAGCCTGCCTGTTGTACTGATTCAAAGAATGCACTGAACAGGGGGTTGTCACATTCAGGGGTGGTGAGGTACAGTGGCCCACCCGTCCCCTGGTACTGGTCGGCTCCCATGAGACGGTATTCGAACCGCTTGAAATACGGCAGGCAATGGGCATAATCCCACTTCTGCAGTCCCTTCTGGCGTCCCCATTTCTGGTAGTCCATGGCATTGCCCCGGATGTAGATCATACCGTTTACACAGCTTGATCCTCCCAGCACCTTGCCCCTGGGCTGGTAAATTCGTCGATTATTCATGAAGGGCTCTGGATCTGATTCGTAATACCAGTTATAGAATTTTCCGGCGAGGGGATAGGTAAGCGCCGCCGGCATGTGTATTCGAAAGTCAAGCCTGTGATCGTTGCGTCCCGCTTCAAGCACAAGCACCCTGTTTTTCGGATTTGCGCTCAGCCTGTTGGCCAGTACGCTTCCGGCGGAACCTCCGCCAACTATTATGTAGTCATACTTCTGTCTGGTCATGATGCCTCCGTAGTTATGATTTTTATGGGTTCTCCTGTGAACCCGGATTGTCTAAATTTTCTTTACCCTCTTTCTGAGCAGCACGTAATGCATGGTAATACTTGCCAGCGCTTTTGCGGGCTCATCAGCCCGTATTTCTTCCGCTGTTTCTATCCAGTTGGCAACCGTCTGCATCCTGTATTCGGGGTCTTCATATAGTGCGTAATCGTAAGAACTGAATCCAAGCTGCAATGCACCCATCATCCATTCATACACCGGGTTGTGGGCCATCCTGGCAAGCTGCATGTTCAATTCACGGTCCATCTCTCCAACTGACGTCATGTTAGGTTCTTCATCCTGCAGGGTTGATTCAAGTTTTCTTGTTCCTTCAACCAGCGCGTTTTTTTCCTCAATACTTCCACGGGCTATGGCAAGAGATGTGATAGACCTGTCGATACTTTCACGAAACTCGATGATATACCCGGGGGATACGTCGTGCTGCTTCAGGTAGAGGGCCAGCGACTCGCTCACGTTGGCAACGTCCACCTGTTTCACAAAGGCGCCACCCCGTGCCCCCTTACGGATCTCGATGAGGTCTTTCTGCTTTAACGCACGCAACGCCTCACGGATAACCCCGCGCCCCGTTTTGAACTGCACCTGCAGTTCCCGCTCGCTGGGCAGACGGTCACCCGGCTTGATCTTACCGCTGATGACTGCCGCCTCAATCTGCAGGGCAACGTCTTCACCGGCACGCCCTACCCGTACGGGTGTGAACATGGGTTCGCCGTTGCCCGAAAGGCCGTTTTCGCTCATTTGTTCAACCTTCCTGATAATGGTAGTACCATTTTATTTTTTGTATACGTATGCCGTTTCCCTGACAGGGGTAAAACCTGTACTGGTGGACACATTTAGCACGACTGATTTTGCATTTTGCCGATATTGACGAATATTGACTGGTATTTCGCGCTTATAGCGAAGATACCAGGTTAGATATGCTTCTCAATGGTAGTACCATTCTTTACGGGGTGTAAGGTTTGTCAAGGGGTTTTTGTGATTTTTTTGATCATGACAAAATCGAAAAATATTATTGACAATAATACAATATTATTTCATTATACGAAACGCTAACGTTCACCCTCTTCCTGCTGATTTCTCATAAATATCGTCACCCTGGAGGATATATGCCAAACCAAAACTCTCTTCCGGTAAAAATGAAACTTGGGTATGGAGTGGGAGAACTGGGAAGTGTTTTGTTCTGGTCAGCACTGGCCTTTCTCCTTTTGAACTTTTTAACTGACGAAGTTGGCCTGAGCGCTGGTTTGGCCGGTGTGGCCATAATGCTTGGCAAGATATGGGATGCCGTTACAGATCCTACTGTTGGTTTCCTTTCTGACCGAACACGAACACGATGGGGAAGAAGACGACCATGGTTTCTTTTTGGTTCCGTGCCACTTGGACTTGCTTTTTTTCTTATGTTTACTAATCCGGGGCTGAAAGAACAGACTGAGATATTCATCTGGGCATCTCTTGCCTATATCCTCCTGTGTACTGCTTATACCGTAGTAAATATACCGTACATTTCCATGGTGCCGGAAATGACCTCGGATTTTGACGAAAAGACAAGCATTAACGCTTACCGTTCTGTATTCAGTATTACAGGCACCCTGATTGGTGCAGGATCAGCCATCCCCATTATAACCCTATTTGACGACAGGCATACCGGTTTCATGGTCATGGGAGCAATATTTGGTCTTATCATTACTATATCAGCAATAATCCCGTTTTTTGCTGTTAAGGAGCCCGTCAATCCGCCAATTGATAAGGACACCAACATATTCAAAACCAACATTGAAGCCCTGAAGAACAAGGCATACCTGGCAGTACTCTTCCCATTTGCATTAAACACTGCCGGAATTACCGTTATTACTGCTACGCTCATTTATTATTTCAAATACATATTCAATAATGAGCAGATGCTTACATTCGCACTGGTGATCATGCTTCT
>CAZVRB010000038.1:5703-16593 GCA_964629365.1 uncultured Leptospiraceae bacterium | reverse complement strand
TCCATGATATTCATCCCCATCGCGTTACTGGTTTCAAAGAAAATTGGAAAAAAGAACACGTATATCATCGGAATGACAGTTATCGTTATATCCCTTTTTCTACTTTTTTTTATCGGCCATCTTTACGATGTATACGTGATCTACTTGATCATGGCTGTAATGGGAATCGGGGTGTCTACCCATTATGTAATGCCATGGTCAATGCTTCCCGATGTTGTCGAATATGACTATTCAATTAATGGTGTACGCAGGGAAGGTGTTTTTTACGGCATCTGGACATTCGCAACCAAGGTTGGCGCCGCCTTTGCAGGTCTTACGGGGGGAGCAATTCTCTCTTATTTCGGCTATATAGCCAACCAGCCACAAACTGCCAGTTCCCTGCTTGGTATCAGGCTGCTTATTGGCCCCATAACCGCGGTGTTTTTTATTATATCAATCCTGATCATTTATTTTTATCCAATCGACAACAGGCGATACAACGATATACAGGAAAAGATCAGGCTTATGGAAGAAACTAAAACTATATAATTTCGCAGGAGGTTCCACATGTACTACCATCTTTTACCACTCCCGTTAAGCGTGATTGCTATTATTCTATATACCATTGCAAGAACAAGATTTCAGATGGAACGGATTAAAATATTACAGCCATCCATGACAGCACTTGCATTGCTAATCGCCATTTTAAGTCTCCTGCATCCAGATGCAGTAACGGGTTACTCCCTGTGGATCATCGCCGGTCTCGCGGTTTCGCTGGGCACAGACCTCCTACATATCGATATGAGAAGGGATAACATACTCATGATTGGCATAGTTGGCTTCTCTGTTGCCTACATGATCTACCCTATTGGTATTACCGTATATAACGGATTCCATCCCCAGGATATTATCGCTGGGACTGTTCTCCTGGTGGCATATATTGCAACCATCGCTTATTTCTGGAAATCAGTTAAGGGCTTCAGAATACCTGTTATAGTGTACTCTTTTGTATGTCCATTCATGGTGAGCAGGGCAATATCAACGTTCTTTGGGGACACCTTTTCGATTACACAGGCTGTAATGCTCACGGTTGGTACATCACTACTCTATATCGGTGACCTGGAGTATGGCGTTCACCGATTCAAGAAGGAGCTGCCCTTCTTGTTCGGTCATGTTTGTTATGGGGTGGGACAGGTGCTTATCGCGTTGAGTCCTTCTTATTTTTGAGACATCTAATCCCCCTCACCACTGACTCCCGCCAGCCTTTTGGCGGTGTCCTGCTTCCCTTTCATGTTCACCAGCCGGGATATCATGATGCGCTGGGCCTGTGGCGAACCGGCCCCGTGCATGGACTCGGTAAGGTAGCCCACCGCGGCGGTGCCCAGGGTTATGTTCTCTATGAGGCGCAGTATCCGGATGCGGTGCTCGGTGGGTATGTTGCTGGTACCGCGCAGATACTTCTCAACCCACTTACCCACCTCGGGTGACTTCAGGTCTTCCTCCGAGGGACAGGTTACCATCAGTCCCCCGGCGATATCCTGTGCCAGGCGGGCTATTTCGTATGGGAAACGGGTGACGTTCTGCTTGTGCACGTTGGCAAGCAGGGTATCCACGTACCAGGTGCCGCTGGGCTCACAATGCCCCTCTGAGGCACAGGCGATGCAGCCGCAGTAGAGGGTCTCATTCAGCTGGTTCATCTCGATGATCTTGTCCTTCACATGAGATGCTTTCTGTATACCGTTATACTCTGCGGCAGTCTGTACCGCGCCGATGAGGACGTCCCCCACCCCCACCTTGCAGGCATAACTCTGCCGGTGATAGGAGGCAAACTGCTCAACAAGCTGGCCTGCAAACTCGTGTTCGCGGTACATGAATACCCGTTCCCATGGAACGAACACGTCATCGAATATTACCAGGGCCTCATGACCACCGAATACCGCGTTGCCACGGTCGATCATTCCGTCCTCCAGCTTCCTTGTGTCACATGACTGGCGGCCCATGATATAGGTAATTCCTTTCGTGTCAGAGGGTACCGCGAAGGAAAGGGCAAAGTCCCTGTCCTCCCCGCGCATGGAGATGGTGGGCATCACGATTATCTCATGGGAGTTCACCGCCCCGGTCTGGTGGGCCTTGGCTCCCCGTACCACGATACCATCTTTCTTCTCTTCAACCACACGCAGAAACATGTCTGGATCTTCCTGTTTATGGGGCGGTAGTGAACGGTCACCCTTGGGGTCGGTCATGGCACCGTCACAGACAAGGTCTTCCTCCTGGACGTATTCAAGGTATTTCAGAAATCGAATGTTGTATCCGGTGTCATACTTCTGGTCAATATCGTAGGTGGTCATTGACAGCGCGTTGAGTGCGTCCATGCCAACGCATCGCTGGAAACAGCAACCTGTACGGGCTCCCAGCAATCGTCCCATCTTGCTCTTTTTCACCAGGTCATCGTTGGACTGGTGTATGTGGGTAAAGCGGTTTATCTTTTTTCCGGTTATATGGGAAGTGGCCGTCATGATGTCCTGGTATTCAGGTTTCATGGCCATAGAATAAGTGGCGGCCACCGCGTTCATGGATGGCCTGATGATGGGATCATCCACCACGTTCTCCACCCTTCGGCCGAACATGTATACCACCAGGTTCAGTTTTCTGAGACTTTCTATGTATTCAGCAGGTGTTTTCATGTGATACCCCCCGTCGTCTTTGATTACCGTATGACATGCATATCAATTTCAACAGCATGCGGGTTGATATGTAAAGTTGTTATTTTCACATTTTAAAAACAATGATTGCAAAAACATGTTCCATGATATATATAAATTATTGAGACAACCAGTCTCTGGAGAGTAATATGGAAAAACCAACCCTTTCAAAACTTTTAAAGATGCAACTCCTGTATTGTTTTTCAGGCCTGGCCTATAACGTGGTCAGCTACGTAGTCGTACTAAACGGCGGGCAGCAGCTTTCCACCACCGACCCTGTTAAGGGAGCTCTTGCCATGTCAGTATATGGACTTTTTCTTCATGCCGCTACATTTGGATACATGAAAACATATCGTTTACTAATGCTCGCATCCATCGTAATTTTTTCATGGGGAGGTGTTATCATACACGTATTCAATTATATTGAAGATCCAACCCTCTATTACTCTTTACCCCTGTGGCTTCTTGCGATGGGTATTAACGTGTTCGGTCTTGTGCTTAATGTCATAGCGGCGATTGGCCTGTTTAAAACCGATTTGCCGGTTTCCGGCCAGTAAACCCTTAGGAGATAATCATGCAGCATCAACATGAATACCCGGTTGCCATCGAACTTCCTGTTGTCTGGGGCGAGATGGACGCTTTCGGGCATGTGAACAATATTGTATTTTTTCGTTACTTTGAATCTGCCCGCATTGAATATTTTTTAAGGCTGGGTCTTACCGATTACATGAAAGAAACCGGTATCGGTCCAATTCTTGCCGAAACATCCTGCAGGTATTTCAAACCACTGCAATTTCCCGATACGGTTACTGTTTATGCAAGAATCGACAGCATGTCCGAGTCAGGCTTTACCATGGAATACCTGATTGTAAGTAAAAATGCTGGTGAAGCGGCTAGCGGTACAGGGCGGGTGGTTATATATGATTATAACAGTAATACAAAAGCTGCCATACCGGACACGATCAGAAAGGCCATTGAGAAACTGGAAGGCAAGGATTTTGTGTAATACAACATAATATAAATCTTGACAACTTATTTCTTTTGTAGTATGCAATATCAAACCCACAGCCGATCTTACCATAATCAACCAGATCTTTACCGTACGTTTAACAATAATACGTCTGTCTTCTTTATTCAATATTCCCTGATCTCCATGACCGACTACCAGAAAATATATTATGGAGGTCGTCAATGAGCGAAGTACAAGTAAAAAGTTCCTGGCTAAAACACTATGATAACCACGTAAAACCAACACTTGACTACGAGGAAAAATCTTTCGTGGAAAAGTTTACAGAGGTGGTTGCAAAGTATCCTCAAAAGACAGCCCTTATCTACATGGGCCGGCAAATCACTTTCGAAGAACTTGACAGTTTATCCAACAGGCTGGCCAATTATCTCATTGAAATTGGACTGCAGCCAGATGATGTTGTTGGACTACATCTGCCAAACGTTCCCGCTCATTATATCGGAATTGTTGCCGTGCAGAAAGCCGGCTGTGTATCAACAGGACTCAGTCCTTTGTTGACATCTTCAGAAATGAAACATCAGCTGAAAGATTCAAATACAAAGGTAATAATAACACTTGACATTTTGCATGAAAAAATTGCAGAAGCGGGTCCTGATATGCCTTTTTCCACTGTAATAGTATCAGAGATCGCTGATTTCCTACCGGGTGTAAAAAGGGTACTTGGTAAACTTTTGAAAAAAATTCCAACAGCAGAAATTCAACCGGTACCGGGAAAAGAGACAATCAGGTTTATGGAAGTAATTAAAAACTCGCCTGAAGAAGCTGTTTCCGTTAAACGAACATTCGATGATCTTATTTACATGATGTATACCGGGGGGACCACCGGACCCGCCAAGGGAGCCATGCTGAGCCAGCGCAGCTACATGTGCAATCGTCACCAGGTACTCACCTGGCTTGATCTTCAGCCGGATGATGTAGCCCTTTCAGCATTTCCACTATTCCACATCGCCGGACTTGCACTGGGTGGATTTACCATGACACATGGGATTACCCAGGTATGTGTACCCAACCCGAGGGACGTTGATTTTCTCATAAACGCGTTGAAAACCTATCACCCAACATTTGTTGTCAATGTACCCACAGTATTTTTTGAGCTTTTGAAAAAACCCGAATTCAAGGAACTGCAGCTACGTGACCATCTCAAGTGGTGCCTGAGTGCAGCAGCACCCTTCCCCGCAGAATACATAAAGGAACTTGAAGAGATCATAGGAACAGGAAATTTTATTGAATTATACGGCATGACCGAAATGTCTCCAGTCATGATCTGTAATCCAAGGTATGGTACCAAAAAAGCTGGTTCCATAGGCATACCCGTCTCTGATACCGACGTAAAACTGATAGACCCGGAAAGCGGCCTGGAAGCAGCAGTTGGTGATACTGGTGAAATCGTGATAAGAGGGCCACAGCTGATGAATGGATATTACAACAGGCCTGATGAAACGGCAAATGCTGTTAAAGAGGGCTGGATGTACACCGGTGACGTGGCAAAGATGGACGAGGACGGGTACTTCTACATCGTTGACAGGGTAAAGGATATGGCCATCATCTCCGGCTACAAGGTCTTTACCCGTGAAATAGATGAGATACTAACAGAACATCCTGATGTAGAGATAGCTGCAGCGGTTGGCATCCCAGACCCTGAACGTCCGGGATCAGAGCGTGTTGGTTGTGCCATCGTACTGAAACCAGGCATAAAGGGTGATAATGAAGAGATGAATAAAATCATGCAGTACCTGAGGGACAGTGTGGCCCCATACAAGGTACCGAAGGTAATCAAATTCGTGGATGAGTTGCCAACCAGCGGCGTGGGCAAAATACTCAAGCGGGAAGTAAAGAAGATGCTGATGTAATATACAGCACGTGAAAGTGGAATATAATCCTTAGTTCCTCTTCGCGGAAGCACATTTCACACACACCTTCGCTTCCGGCACGGCAAGGATACGACCGAGGGGTATCTCTCCTTTGCACACCACGCACACCCCGAAATTATCCTCATCAAGCCGCAACAGGGCCTTCTTGAGATTTTTTATATCATTTTCAGTAGAGCGCAGGTTGGCCTCGGCCATGCTTTTCTGCTGTATGGCATCCATCCGGGTTAACCTGCCGATTGCCACGCTGGGAGGAACGGGTTTTGTCTGCTCACGAAGAGTTTGTATGCTTTTCTGTGCGTCGGCAATTCTTTGTTCAATTTCCTCCCTGACATCCTGTTTTTCTTCGTTGGTCATTTTGCCACCTCGAGCTCCCTGGGAGAATCATGTACTACTACCCCCTGGTTGTTCTTGAGAAAATACTCCATTGACCATTCGCTGGTGAAAAGCAGCACCGGCCGTCCCCTGTCGTCCCTGCCATACACGCAGTCATAAGGAAGTTCCAGCTCGCTTGCTTTATGATCGCTGGTATCATCCAGCCATCGCAGCACATTCCATTGTTTCATCTCAAGGCTTGTTTCCACACTATATTCATCCCGCAACCGGTATTGAAGCACTTCAAACTGAAGTGGCCCCACCGCACCAAGAAGGGGAAGATTACTGCCATGATCTTCCAGCACAAATGACTGCACGATGTCCTCCGCCAAAAGATGATCAAGTCCCTTTCTGAATGACTTGTAACTTGAAATCGATTTATTCTGAACATAGGCAAAACACTCGGGAGCAAACCGGGGTATTTCATTGTAACACAAAGCGGGATCTGAACTTATTGTATCACCTATCTGAAAATCAGCGTTGGTAATAAAACCGATAATATCCCCCGCGTATGCTTCGTTGGCGATTTCCCTGCCCTGTCCGAACAGGCTGTGTGAATACGCGATCCGCACCTCCCGGCCATACCGGGTATTGAATACGGTCATATCCCTGTAAAACCTGCCTGAACATATCCTGGCAAAAACCATCCTGTCCCGGTGCTGGGGATTCATATTGGTCTGGATCTTGAACACGAAAGCCGAGAAAGTGGGGCCTTCAAGGGGGATAATTCCCTCTCCAACAGACCGGGGAAGAGGACGGGTAGAAAACTCAAGGAACCCCTTCAGTAAAAGCTCAACCCCGAAATTACTGACAGCACTGCCAAAAAACACGGGGGTTGTTTTCCCATCATGCACGTCCTGCAAATTGAACCCCGCGTGGGCACCGTCAAGCAACTCCAGCTCTTCGGCGATGCCATCATAGACTTGTTCACCCAGCACGCTCTTCACCTTCGGGTCAGAGATGTCATGTATCGAAACGGGAGCCCGTGAGGCCCCGGCAGGTACTTTCTCGAACAGGTGGGCCTTGCCTTCCAGCCTGTCAAACACCCCCTTGAAGAAGGGACCGCTTTCAAGCGGCCAGCAGACCGGGTAGGCGTGCATGTTGAGCACATCTTCAATCTGGTCTATCAACTCCAGCGGAGGCAGCGCGGGACGGTCCATCTTGTTAATAAACGTAAAGATAGGGATTCCCCGTTTTTTGCATATTTCAAAGAGCTTGAGGGTTTGACTTTCTATACCTTTACCACCGTCAATAACCATTATAACCGAGTCTACCGCCATCAATACCCGGTAGGTATCCTCTGAAAAATCCTTGTGACCGGGTGTATCAAGCAGGTTGAACTTGTATCCCAGGTATTCGAATTGAAGAACGGTGGAAGATATTGAGATTCCCCTTTTCTTTTCCAGTTCCATCCAGTCTGAAGATGTTTCACGCTGCTTTTTCCGGGCGGTTACCGACCCGGCCAGTTCTATGGCACTTCCGTACAGAAGCAGTTTCTCTGTAAGAGTGGTCTTTCCCGCGTCCGGATGGGATATGATGGCAAGTGTTCTTCTGCTGTTTACCTGTTGCTCTATGCTGTTACTCATTCTGTTCAACCTGTACCTGATATGGTATATCTTGTTATTGTTGTTTTAAAATTGATGAATGGAATTATTGCTGATCTTTCTTACTGTGCCTGGTCAGCAGCCTGTCAAGTTCTCCCGCGAAGGTGTGCCGGTCCCGCTGAGAAATTGCCGGCGGACCACCGGTTTCTATACCACTTGAACGGAGGGTTTCCATGAAATCGCGTACCCGCAGCCTTGCCTTGATGGTATCATCCGTGTAATATTCACCACGATGATCAAGCACGTATCCACCCTTTTCGATTACTTCAGAGGCAAGGGGGATATCCGCGGTAATAACCAGGTCACCCGCGCTCATCTCTTCAACTATTGCCCTGTCAGCCACGTCAAATCCTTCGTCCACCTGCATAAAACTGATAAAGCTGGAATCGGGCACACGAATTGGCTGGTTTGCCACGAGTATCACCTGTATTTTAGCCCGTTCAGCCGCACGAAACAATATTTCTTTGATAACCACGGGGCACGCGTCACCGTCCACCCAAATTTTCATTGGAATAATCCTTTTTGTAATAATAATTACGGAGGAATACGCAAGAGGTACATATTCCTGCTGAAGGTATATCTGTCAATTGAAATGTTATACTTATATCTGGCTCATTCCGGAATGTTGGGAAAACTATCATAAGACTCTAAATATATGAAACCGCCCGCTTCGCTCGATATACGCAGATGAACACAGATGATTAGTAAGTAGTATACCCAATTTGTATCAATTTTCAGGATTTCGAAAATTTCATGCTTCACATTTCACTCAATTCTGATCACACATCATCTGTATTCATCTGCGTATATCTGCGGTTAAAAATTTCAGTGAAATGCAATTCCCAAGGCTTATTATTGACATTTCAGTTCTTCATTCCGATGGATTTAAAAAGAGTGTTATCTTTTATATAAGATACCCGCCAACAACGAAAACCAGGTAGAGTATAACAAGTACCGCCCCAGCTGCCCGGGATATTCTTTGCGTCATCATGAACAGTGATACCAGCACAACAGTAATAAATGAAAGTGGAAAATAGAAACGCAGCACTTCAAGGCTTACCGGAACCGGCCGCACCATTGCTATTATCCCCGCATTGAACAGGAAGAATGCAAGCACAGAGCCAACCACGTTCCCGTAGCTTATTTCCGGTCTCCCTTTCCTGGCAGCAGGCAGTTCACGTGCCAGTTCCTCCACGCTTACCAGCAAAGCCAGTATGGTCATGCCGAACACCGTATCAGACAACCCCAGTGCAGCGATAATGGGCTTTGCCCCGGTAACAAGCATCTCGCTTCCGGCAATGATGGCAACAAGTGAGAGCACCAGCAGGCCAATCGATTTCCACTTTTTAAGATCTTCAGCCTCCTCCAGTGTTTCTGCAACCTCTCCGCCGGGTTTTATATCAAGTCCCCTCTTGCCAAGCCAGTACAGGTAGTATACCGAAAGGGCGAAGCCAGCCAGAAGTATTGCCCCGTCCACCCTTGAAAGCATGCCGTCAAGGGAGAGTAGAAGGGGAAGAATTACCGCCAGGATTGGAAGAAGAAGTATCTGTACCGGTGATTTCTCAAATTTCATTGGTACCAGCAGCGCGGTGATCCCGAATGCAAGTGCCATGGCAACCATGGCCGCACCGATTACCGAACCCAGCGCGATACCCGGCACCTGCTCAAAAGAACCGGCAGCACCAACGAAAAGGTTCTCGGGGTCAAAACCGATAAAGATGACGCTTACAAGGAAGGTGGATATACCGAAACCAAGTGAAGTGCCCACCGCGGCTGCTACCAGTTTTTCGGCGAAGTATATGACCAGTACAAGGCCACTGATGAATAGTGTGATTGCGAAGAATATATTCATATGGTACCCCGTTTTTCATTTACTCTTTTGAAAAGTATATCATATCCATGTAGTCATGAAAAATAGATTTTCCCAAATTCGCACAGACACATTTGTGGGATGTATTACTAATTATTCTACTTGTGTAACTCGAAAAACATTTATAGGATATCCCAACTTATACCATAATTAAGCGTTTCCCAGCAGCCTTTAATGAGAGGCTACCTGGAAACAAGTTGTTCCTTATGTGGAACTCGATAAATTAAAAGATTGTGAAAAGACATCCATGCATAACAATACACAGGTAGACATCCGGATTAACCAGTGGCGCCATACCATTATCAGAAACCTGATCCTGTTTCTGGCTGTTGTAAATGCCATCGGGACAATTCTTCAATACTTCAGCTTAACATATACACCTGCTGTACATGAGCATATTATTGTATGGGGATTGACTCTTATACTTATTATTGTTGCAATAACAAGACGCATACCTTCATCGGCAAAAGCCGTAATAGTAATACTTCTTATATACACGGCCGCCGTTAAACAACTTCTGACACATGGTATTGTTTCCAGCTCTCCTGTTTACCTGATGGCAGCACCTGTAATTGCGTTTTTTATAATAGGTAAAAAAGCAGGCTGGATAACATTTTGCATCAGCACCATGATCTTTACAGGTTTCACATTCATGGTATTCTTTAATGCCTTACCACAATTTTCATATATCCCTGTTGACCCCCTCAATTACAGGGTATGGATTGAAATTGGAATTTCCCTGGTTATTGCCATGTTAGTTATATTGCTCGTTGTCATCAATTACCACCATTTTGTTACCGGCACCATCCGGCAGGCTTTAGAGCAATCTGAAGAAAACGCTTTGCTTGAAAAAGAAGTGCATCACCGGGTAAAGAATAATCTTGCGCTTATGAAAAGCCTTATGCAGATGCAGGCAAACATGTCAGACAATAGTGAGTTTAAGCATATGTCCATTAACCTGCAGGGTCGGATACAATCACTTGCCCTTGTGCACGAGATGCTCTACGAGGTAAAGGAAAAACGAAAAATCGATATCAGGTCATATGTCCAGTCACTTGGCACAAACCTGCTGGTATTACACCAGAAGAAAAACCTGGTAAAGATAGTCTATGACATTGATAAGGTTAATCTTCATATTGATCAGGCAACACCTCTGGGTTTACTGACAAACGAGATACTAACTAACTCACTTCTACATGCCTTCACTGATAACAGGGATGGCAGGATATGGGTATCAATACATGCATCAATTGATAATCTAATTACCATTGATATTCGCGATAATGGCCCGGGGGTTGACGAAATAAAAAAATCACAAACTCAGACACTGGGTATGCAGCTTATTAAGGCCCTTACAACCCAGCTTAATGCGACAATTCAGTTTGAGAATAATGAAGGAGCCGGGTATAGTATACAGTTCAAAACAAATCAATCCTCCTAATTTTAACACAAGCTCTATACCTAT
>CAZVRB010000038.1:0-5603 GCA_964629365.1 uncultured Leptospiraceae bacterium | reverse complement strand
ACCTATTCTTCATATACTTTTTTATAAGAAAACCAGGGTTTCTGGTTCTTGAGGGGACAGTAACTTACGGGGCACCTGTTGCTTTCTTCATCAGAAGGACGGGGAGTGACCACCTCCCCCCTTCTTCGCTTTTCAACCCAGTCGATGGCTTCTTCCTCGGTATCGACGTATCCACCACTGTACACGTTCTCCGTGTGACAATGCTTGTAGCCATAGAGCAGTTCAAATTTCGTTTTCATCACAAGCCTGTTAACGCTTTCCACAGAGAAAGGCATTTTTAACTAACCTCAACAACATCAACTAACCTCAACTAACCTCCCCCTTACTGCGCCTTGTAACCGCCAAGGTTTGCCAGTGCCACGCTGCCGGGGCTTATTGTTTCAGGATCGGTCATCACGTTTATGCACACCGGCACATCCGATTTGAATGCCTCTTCCAGGGCGGGCCTGATGTCTTCCGGTTTTTCAACCAGTATGCCCTTACCACCCAGGTCTTCCACCAGCTTATGATAGTCTACCCTTCCAATGAAGGTACCATCTTCTATTGCATGACCCAGCCGCAGCTGCTGGCTGTGCCGGATCATCCCCCAGCCGAGGTCGTTGCTGATGCAGACCACGATGTTCAGCTTCTTGCGGACGGCTGTTTCAAATTCCATGAAGTTAAACCCCACTGACCCGTCCCCGATCATGAGGCATACCCTCTTATCAGGATTCATGAGCTTTGCAGCATTCGCGTAAGGGATACCCACCCCAAGGCAGCCGTAAATACCCGAGTCGAGGTAATGGGCAGGCTTACGTGCCGTTCGGGTCATTCCCATCCAGATCTGGGTATCACCCCCGTCGGTACAGACGATATCATCATCTTTATCAAGAAAGTCATTGATCTCTTTGGCCAGCCTCATGGCGTGAATGGGTTCATCGTTACTTTCCCAGTTTACCTTCGCCTGTTCTTTGCTCTCGGCATCAGATTTCTTCAGTTCTTCTATCCATGGAGCGTAGGAGTCCGCCATTCCCTTCTTCGCGCCTTTTTCAAGAATACGGTTACACTCCTTTAGAAAGGCCTTTATATCGCTGACAATGGGCAGGTCTACCGACTTGTTGCGTCCCAGCTCTTCGCCCTCGGTATCAACCTGCACGAATTTTGCCGCCGGGTTAAAGATGTCACCGAATATGTAGTAGAGGCTAATACGCGACCCCAGCATGATAACCAGGTCTGTTCCGAGGTTGGCGGCAAGTGCGGCGCCTGGTCGTATGGCAAGGGATGACTCAAAGCACAGGGGATGGGTGTCGGACACCGTTCCCCGTCCCATTGCTGAGGTGAACACGGGGGCGCCGGTGTTTTCAACGAAACGCTTCAATTCATCCGGTGCGCCCGAGTACCAGCTGCCGCTTCCGGCTATGATGATGGGTTTTTTCGCTTCTTTCATCATATCGATCAGCTTTGCCGCGTTGTCAAGGTCAACAGAATGAGAATCTACTTTTGTGTGTACCCGCTTGACGGCCTCAACCGGCACTTCCGCGTTGAGTACATCCACGGGAAACTCAAGGTAGACTGGTCCGGGTCGGCCGGATATGGCGGTTCGAAAGGCTATATCAATAAACTCTGCAACACGCTCGGGCTTCTGGCATATGAGTGCTTTCTTCACCATTGGCTCGATCACCGGTGCCTGCCGCATATCCTGCAGGTCAAGTTTCTCGCAGGACTCTATTCCCACACAACCCGAGATGAGCACCAGGGGTGAGTTGGCCTGGCGTGCGTTGGCGATGGAGGTCAGGGCGTTGGTAAATCCAGGACCGGCTGTCACAAGGGCCACGCCGGGTTCTCTTTGCGTTCGCCCCCATGCTTCTGCCATGAATACTGCCGCCTGTTCGTGCCTTGTATCAAATAATGTAATATTGCTGTGTTCGAGGTACTGGTATAAAGGGGTTATGTGCCCGCCGCTGAGGGTAAAGATGTATTTTATTCCTTTTTGCTCAAATGCTTCTGCCGCGATCTGTGCGCCTGTTATTGTACTCATAAGTTCCTCCTGTTTGTGTGTATCTTTGCGTTGCGTATTATAATTCCATCAGCTGGCCGCCGCATACATTGATGGCCTGCCCGGTCAGGTATGATGAATCTTCTGAGGCCAGAAAGGCCACCAGTTTACCTACCTCGGCGGGATCACCGATACGTCCCAGTGGTATGGTTTTGCACATCTCTTCTTCACGCTCTTCAACCGTACACTGAAACACCTCGGCTTCAAGACCAAACCGCCAGCGTTCAAGGTCGGTCATGATCTGGCCGGGGCATATGGCGTTCACCCGTATTCCGGCCCCTGCCAGCTCCCGTGCCATTACCTTGGTAAGCATGTTCACTCCAGCCTTTGCCACCGCATAAGCTCCGTTGAAAATGGGAGGCACCTTGCCGGCACGTGAAGAGGTGTTTATGATGCTGGCTTTTCGTCCTATCATAAGGGGTACCACCGCCCTGCTCACCCTGAATACGCTGTGCAGGTTTACGTCGATGGTTTTCATCCATGCGTCCTCATCGTAGTTCTGCATGGTGTTGGGTACACCAAATGAAGCTCCCGCGTTATTGCAGAGTATATCCACCCCGTCGAACTCACCCTTGACAGCCTCAACCATTGCCTGTATGGCATCGTTGTCGGTTACGTCAACGGTGACAGGGAGGGCCTTTATCCCGTATGTTTTCGCCAGTTCTTTGCTTATAGATTCCATATCACCGGCCAGGTCCGCGATCACCACGTTGCAGCCATTCTCCGCGAGTTTTTCGGCGATGGCATATCCTATTCCGGTTTTCTTACCCGATCCGGTTATGATGGCTGTTTTCCCTTTCAGGTCGTCTTTCATCAACATCCTCCATGTGACATATTCACGCGACTCCTGCCACCATACTTGCCAGGCAGGAGACATCTTGAACATTGCTCATACTATGAATAGTATTCACCTATGTGGATATACTGTCAAACATTTTTTCTGTATTTGTTGTAATATGGTACAGGTCTCACGGGAGTCAAACTCTTGCCTTAGCCCCCCTTCAGTGAAGGGGGGTTGGGGGGATTCCGTTACGTCTGCATGCTGCACCATCAGTCCCATTTTGACATCGGCCTCAACGAAATCCCCGGCGCGCTGCGCCGCCCCCTTTGCTAAAGGGGGCTTTCCGGGAGGGGTAATCCTGCCTTTGCTAACACTCCACCCTGTTTCGGCCTGATGTCTTTGCGCGGTAGAGGGCCCCGTCGGCCCTGTCTTTGAAGGTTGTGAAATCTGACGCCGAATCGGGATAGGAGCTTATGCCGATACTGGTGGTAACCTGCACGGGTGACTGGGCGTAATGCTTCTGACCGTATTGCTCCACCCCTTTTCGTATTTCTTCAGCTATCTCTTCAGCCCTTTTCAGGTTGGCTTCGGGCAGAAGAATGGAGAATTCGTCGCCCCCGTAACGGGCGATAATGCCATGCCGGCTGATCACACTGCTGATAATGGCAACCAGTCTTTTTAATATTTTGTTTCCGTCTTCCATGCCGAGGCTGTCATTTATTATCCTGAAATTATCAAGGTCAACCATGAGCAATGACAGCGGTTTATTGTTGCTCTGGGATATGTTAAAAAAATTCTCAAGGGCGTCATCCAGAAAAGCCCTGTTATACACACCGGTAAGTTCGTCGGTAATCACCCGACGGCTTGCATCTTCACCCCATTGCACCACGTCAGCCAGAAAATTACTGGAATCCCGAAGATGTTGTATTGTGCCCACCAGCAATCGTGATATGAGTTTTACTGCTGCGTCGGAATGATTTTCAACAAGACTGGCAAGTGCTTTCTCCTCAATTGACAACACCTCTGTATTCTCCACCGCCACGTATGTATCAAACGAAGGCCTCTTGCCGAATAACGGCACCTCTCCGAAAAAGTCACCGGTTTTGAATTCACCGTGTTTCCTTTCAATACTTCCCGGAATATCGAGGGTACTTACAATACTACCATTTAACACGACGTACAACTCATCTATCACGTCATTTTGCGATATAACCTCATCACCTTTTTCAAATGACTTAAGATTAAAGTAATCAGTCAACAGCTCAAGTTCTTCTTCACTGAACCCGTAAAATATATGCAGTTCTTTTAATACTTCTTTCATTTATTCTACACCCTATATCGATATCCTGTTGCCACCGGCATTTCTTGCCTGCATCATCTTTCGACAAGCCGCCTCTACCAGCTCCCTGCTGTTCTGGGCGTGATGGGGGTACAATGCCACCCCGATGCTTACCTGTATCTTCACCCCCTGTCCCCCTGTTATTCGTTTCAGATCCATGGATTTATACGTAGCACTGATTTCTTTTGCCCTTTGTATGGCATCTTCCTTCCCGGTATCAGTTAAAATGGCGGCGAACTCGTCGCCCCTGTATCGCACCCCGATATCGTTTTCGTTCAGTTCTGACTGCAAAAATATAGCCATGAGGGTAAGCACCTGGTCGCCCGCTTCGTGGCCGAACTGATCATTTATGTCCTTGAAATTATCCGGTTTGATCATCACCAGCGCCGCGCTGCTGCCGAGGTCGGGCAGCAGGTTTAGAAAATCTTCTTCCAGGTAGGCACGGTTGTAAAGACCCGTCATGCTGTCCCGTAAAAGCTGCTTGTGAAGGCTTCGAAGCCACCCGGTTTTATCGTAAAGATGCTTCTTTACGTTCCATATTCTTTCAGAGACAATACCAAGCAGGCGGTATAACATCTGTGCCGAGATATACGCCTGGCTCTTGAACACATCGTCCTTGTGCTGATGTGAAGGAAAACGCAACAGCATTGAATCTTCTTCGGCGAAGGCACCGGCGTTACGGGTCGTTCTTCCCAGAAAATCCAGTTCTCCGAAGGATTCGCCGGGTACGATCTGGGCAATATTTACATCACTTTCATTTTCCATGCTCATAATACCCACCCTGCCGGTGCTCACCACGTAGAGTTCCCTGGCACTTGATCCCAGGCTGAATATTGCCTGCCCCTTTTTGAAATTAACCAGTTCGCTCTGGCGGGCTATTATATCCAGCTCGTATTCTCTCAACCTGGAAAATATGTCCATGTTGCGCAGAAGTTCAACCTTCCTGTCGTGTAATGATTCGTCTCGCATTGTTGTTCCTGTTTCACACTCCCGAGTTGATCAGGGTGACCTGTTGATTGAGTGTCCACAGGTCATATATATACCCTATACCGAATATGCCACCTGTCACAAGATATAACAACCCGGTTAATATCTTTCCCATGTAAAACCGGTGAACGCCGAATATGCCCAGGAATGTCAGCAATATCCAGGCCAGGTTAAAATCCACCGGCCCTTCAATGAAACGTGCATCAGCCTGCCTGTCCATTGACGGTATCAAAAAGAGATCTATCAGCCACCCTATACCCAGCAGCCCCAGGGTGAAAAACCATATAGTGCCGCTTACCGGTTTACCGAAATAAAAGCGGTGGGCGCCCAGGAAACCAAAAATCCAGAGTACGTATCCTATTGCCGTGCTGTGAGTGTTTTGCATGTGTTTCTCCTTTATTTTCAACCTTAGCCCCCCTTCAGCGAAGGGGGGTTGGGGGGATTCCGTTACGCCCCATTGT
>CAZVRB010000037.1:0-31333 GCA_964629365.1 uncultured Leptospiraceae bacterium | reverse complement strand
ATTCCATGGCAGAAGTAACCGTTGAGACAATACCCAGCATGAGAAATGCGCACAAGATAATAATGATTTTTTTCATTGGTACCTCCATGGTATTTCGATATATATCTATGGTAACCATGGGTTATTAAGGAAGGTCACAAATGGCAAGGTTACCAGGCAATCAGTGAAACGGTATACAGATATTCACGTCCCGGTAAGCAATGACAACACTATAAAAATTTAAGAATCACCCTGTTTACTTCTTTCGGATCTGATTCCATGGGGGAATGAGGACCACCCTCAACGGTATATAGTTTTGAATTGGGGATTCTTTTGTCTAAAATACCTGCAGCCTTGTATGGAATAAGCCTGTCTTTCGTGCCGTGTATAATGAGGGTGGGTGCGGATATCTTCGGCATTATACCGGTCAGGTCCCATTCTTCGGCGCTGCGGATGCGCATGATATTCAGGATGGCGTAATCGTAGCCCTTTGTTTTTGAAGGCAGAATATACCTGTCCATGTATTCATCCGACAGGGTGGTGTTCTCGCCAACACTTAAATCATGGAGAGACTTTCGTACAATAGCCCTGAAATTCATTATCATAATAAATTCACCTATGATGGGAATTCCCATGAGATTAAACAGTATATTACTGCTTGAATCATCAAAATGCGCGCCGGAGCTGCCAATCAGCACAAGTTTTTTCACCATGTCCGGGTGCTCACTGGAGAATCGTATTGATGTGGCACCCCCCATGGAGTGACCCATGATTATAGACTTTTTGATATCCATGGCTTTCATGAATTCATGTACCTGCTTTGCAAAGAGTGATATCTTGTAGTCGATCCCGTAGGGCTTGTCACTGAGACCGTGACCAAGCAGGTCGATGGTATATACATGGTATCCCCGGCTGGCAACAGGCTGCACTGTTTTTTGCCAGCACAGCATTGAATGGCTGAAGCCGTGAATCATGATGACAGGATACCCGTTTTCGGGGCCATATTCACGATAGGCAGTGTTGTATTCGTCAAGCACCTTTACTGTCTTAACTTTTGGAAAATGCTGCCGCATTTTTTCTGAGGAAATTTTAAAACCTTCAACCACCAGGGGAACGATATATATCGCAAGGATTGCCAGTGATATTATAACTACTGTGCGTTTGACTGCTTTCATGTCGATATTCTCCCACGGGTAGTATCCATGTGATGCTGAAAGATATGAATGATACCGTTTTTATGAATTTCAATTATTACTATGACGTATTGTGAAGTAAATAAAATATATTTCAACAACATTTTGTATTGTGGAGTATTCAACCATACAACTTAAAACTCTTCATCAATACTTACCCAACTGATATCACGCAGAGGCGTGGAGACGCTGAGGAAAAGTACGAACTCTCCGCGTTCCCCGCTTCTCCGCGTGATACTATATAATCCGGAAAGAGAGATTTTAAATAGTTGAATTTTTCAATGAATGTTTTATACTACTGCACGCATTATAAAAACATAACCTGCTGACATAATAGTAACCGTTTCATTCATAGAATGTATATTCCTTCATGGAGGTTCATTATGAACCGTACACAGAAAATTGCTGCCGGATTATTTATCATTATCATCATTGCACTAGCCGCGGTGTTCCTGTATGTCCATTCAATAGCACGCAAGGGACTTCCCGATTACAATACAAGTGTTGTAATCCCCGGAATGAAAGAAAAAGTGACAGTATACCGGGACAGGTTTGCCGTTCCCCATATATACGCGAAAAACCAGGAAGACCTGTACAGGGCGGTGGGATACTGCATGGCACAGGACAGGCTGTGGCAGATGGACCTGCTTCGCAGGGTTACCACCGGGAGACTTTCGGAAATATTCGGGGAGGACATGGTGGAAACCGACCTTCTGATGCGTTCACTGCGAATTACAGAAAAATCGGTAAAAGTCATCACCGTGTCTGATCACCAGATGATTGCCGCGTTACAGGCATTCAGTGACGGGGTCAATCAGTACATGGAAAGCCATACAGACAGCCTGCCTGTTGAATTCAGTATACTTGGATATAAACCCGAACCATGGGAGATGGAACATTCGGTAAATCTCATCGGCTACATGGCATGGGATCTCACCATGCCATGGAAAACCGAGATGGCATTGTACAAAATATCACAGAAGGTGAATGAAGAACGAATGAAAGACCTGGTTCCACAGGTTAAAGATTTCAAAACATATGTGTATCCCTATTTCGCTAAAACCGAAACTGAAATATCTGTGCGCCGGCATCTTCTGCAGCAGGCCAATGCACTTGAGAAACTTGGAGTACAAATTTTTTCAGGAAGCAACAACTGGGCGGTAGCCGGATGGAAGAGTGAGACGGGCAAGCCAATCCTGGCCAACGATATGCACCTTGGCCTTTTTACTCCCGGAATATGGTACCAGATGCACCAGGTGATTGAAGGTGAACTGGATGTTACCGGGGTTGTGCTTCCCGGTCAGCCATGTGTGATAGCGGGGCATAATGACCGTATCGCGTGGGGGATGACCAACGTGATGGTTGATGACATGGATTTCTACCGGGAGAAGGTGAATCCTGACAACGAGAACGAGTACATGTTCAACGGCAAGTGGCGAAGAATGCAGGTGCGTGAAGAGGAGATTGCCACCGGCAACGGCGACGTGGTGAAGCGAAAGATACGTTTTACCCACAGGGGGCCGGTTATATCGGGGATGAAGGATTTGGAAGACGAGGTTATTTCCATGCACTGGATCGGCAATGATTTCAGCAATGAACTTCGCAGTGTATACCTTTTAAACAGGGCGAAAAACTGGAGTGACTTCAGGAACGCCGCACGAAGCTTTCTGTCGGTCAGTCAGAATATTGTGTATGCGGATGTGGACGGCAACATCGGTATGTATTGCTGCGCCGGTATACCAATACGTGAAGGAAACGGTATTGAGATCATGCCGGGTGATACAGACCGGCATGACTGGAAGGGCTTCGTTCCCTTCGAGCGCCGCCCCCACAGTTTCAACCCGCCGGAAGGATTTGTTGCCTCGGCCAATAATAAAACGGTGAGTGACCGTTACCCCTTTTACATCAGCCACTGGTTTGACCAGCCCCATCGGATCGACCGGATTCGGGAGATGCTTTCAGAGAAACAGAAATATTCGGTTGATGACTTTAGCAGGATGCAGCTTGACCAGCGTTCAAAACTTGTAGAGCAGATGAAAGGAGATATCGTAGCCATAGCCGGGAATGGCGGCCTGTCTTCACGGCAACAGGACGCCCTGAACAGGTTATCAGAATGGGAAGGGGTCATGTCGGGGGACAGCGGGGCAGCGGCAATATTTGAAGCTTTTTACATGAAGTTTATGCGTAATTGTTTTTACGATGAAATGGGTGACACACTGTTTGATGCCTTTACCACGAAAACCATAATGCCAAAGAATGCCATAGATGCCATCTGGAAAAAGAAATCATCCCCCTGGTGTGACGATGTGAACACCGCTGATGTGACAGAAAATTTTAATGATATGGTGCAGAAAAGCTTTAAAGAGGCAGTAGAGTGGCTTGACGATGAGATGGGTGGCGGCCCACAGGGATGGAAGTGGGAAGACATTCACGCCCTTACCCTGAAACATCCCATGGGTAATGTGTGGATTCTTGATCTACTCTTTAACCTCAACAGCGAGACTTTTCCAGTTGGGGGGAGCTTTCACACGGTCAGTCCTTATGCGTATTCTTTCAGAAATCCCTTCGTGGTTACCGCCGGGGCGTCACATCGCCATGTGTATTCAACGGCCGACTGGAACATGTCACGATCCATTATTCCCACGGGCAGCTCGGGTATACCCGCAAGCGAACATTATTGTGACCAGTCAGAACTATACATAAAAGGGATCAGTCACCCCGATCATGTACGTAGAGATCTTGTAGAAAAGAATGCCAGCTATACCATGGAAATTACCGGGAAATAGTTTATATCTTGACCCCGAGTACCTTGTAATAGGTTTTATCCGGGGTTTGTACCCGCTTGAAGAGAAATTTCAGCAGTGAAAACTTCTTGAAGCCGGTGTCCTCTTCTGTTTCGTACTCCCACAACAGGCCCCAGAAGCTGCCGATAGAGGTGTAGCCACGTTCTGGACGCTGTACCCTGTTCCAGAGTGTGCCAAGAAGGAGCATCTGCCGTTCTTCGTGCATGGCGCGGTCAAGGCTCTGGTACCACAGGGCGCCAAGGCCGATGGCCTGTAACTTCTCAGTCTCGTCCCCGGTGCTCCAGAAAAGGCTGAGTGCCGGCGGAAGCACCAGCAGGGTTTCATCATCAGCTTCACGTGAATAATAGTACAGCGGGGTGAGGTAGTGGGTAAAGTTCCCGTCCTCCCGCGATATGCCGTAGAGTATTTTGGCTATGTCGACGGTGTAATCTCCCGATTGACGGTTGCGCTCATAGCCGGCCAAAAGCCCCCATGCCAGGCGGATCTTCTGCACCTCTGGTGAGATGCCGTAATGGACGCTGCCCAGCAGAAGGTTGTAGCGGTCTTCGTCGCGGTTTTCCCATCTGCGGTGATCAGCAAGGAAGAGAAAGTTCTGACGAGTGTAGTTCTTTGAAGTATGCAGGTACAGCCCCGCGGCGAAAAGATCGGTCTGCCCCGGAATGTTCCGGTACATGAAAATGGGGAACAGGTGCAGCTGCCGGTCACGGGTGTCCTGCTGGTAACTACTCCAGAACAGCATGGCGAGAAAACCGCTGAAGTTTTGATTCTTCTTGTAATAGAATAACGGAAATACGAAAGTGCTCCGCTCGCTGCCGTCACGTTCATACCGGTACAGGGGAAAAGCCCAGAACCTCGTGCGGCTGTACCCGCCATAGCTTTCACTTTCCCAGTCGAAGAGCCAGAAGAGATTCAGGTGGCTGCTGCCGGGTTCACCATGGTAGTAGCAGAGTGGCACAACCGGTGCCCAGAAAGTGGTGTGCCGCTGGTTCTCGTTCCACTCGCCGTATTTGCGGGACGACCGGTACCACAGGGGAGTGATGGTGTGGCTCTCCCTGAAACGCGGCTGACCCTTCAGGCTTTGCGTTGCTGTGGTATAGATAATTGGAAAAAGCCACGTTGTTGCCCGGCGTGTATCCATGGACACGGGAGCCATCTGCCTGCCCATGCGGTCACGGAAGAAGTGCTGGATATTTTTTTCACTTGTCCGGTGCGAGGCAAGCCAGTACAGCCCGTTCCAGGTTTCAGTATTCTGCTGATGGCTGGAGGTCCGGGAGTAAAGTCCGCCAAGTATGTTAAAATGATGATATCCAGGTGACACGTGATCATACACTCCCAGCAGAAAGAAGGTACGCTGGCGTTCATGGGCGCGTGTACTCATAGTGTCGTTACCCGATACCTGGCTGGTGGTGTCATTATAATTATAGTAGAAAAGAGGCAGCCCAACCATGGTGGCGGACGTGATTGCCGAGCCGTCATCCCCGGTGAACTGATACGTACTTTTATAATAGAGGGGGACGATGGCCTTTGCCGTGTCTACACTCGTGCTGGTGCCTGTTTCGCTTTCATGCCTGGAGCTGTAATACAGCGGCAAAAGCGGGTACATGCTGATACGGCCCCCGTCCCCCTGCCGGCTGTAACGGTAGTTCACGTGAAGGGGGCTTATTGAAAAAGCCTTCATGCCGGTATCCACGGTTCTGTCCCTTTTGCCGTAGTAGAGGGGGCTTATGGTTTGCATGTGGCTGCCGTTGTCATCTTTCCATTTCTTGTGCCAGATGAGGGGGAACACACGCCATCCCGATTTTTCAGGAGAGCGGTACCAGTTAACCAGGGGCCAGAGCACGGTGCGTTCACGAAGATCTGTGTCGGCGTCGTACTCGTCCCAGTAGGCGTTAAGGAGGTAGCCTTTTCTGAAGGAGCTGCCTTCTTTCTGCATCCCGTAGAAAGGAAAGAACACCAGGTATTCTGTTTCTTCCTGCCTGTAGTGCAGGTAATTCAGCAGCCAGGTAACCCTGTTGTCAGAAGACTTGTCCCAGGTAATCCATGAGAGGGGAAGAACCCGCACGTGACGGGTGTCGTCGGCAAGCTCCACCGCGGTGAGTCCGAAGAGCAGGTGCAGGCTCCAGAAGGTTCGGGTATTCTCACGTGGTGTGGCAATACCCCCGTGCAGGGACACGCCGGTGTCTCTGGTACCTTCTGCTATGGCAGTATCATTTGCTGTGCCATCGGTGATCATTTCGGATATGCTGGTATCCGGATGGGCACCGACGGTATCAAGGGCTTCTTCTGATGATGATACGGTGATCCTGCTTGCCACGCTCACCACGTCATAAAGCCATGAGACGTCGGTGTCCACGTACCAGCCGTGTTCGCTCTTGCCGGCACCAACTCCAATCTGCGGGTTGGGGCCGGCCGCGATGCTGCGGGACAGCCCCAGAATGTTAACACTCAGGCTTTTTTCAGCTGAAGTATAGGTAAAATATAATGGCAGAACCACTTTCAGGCTGTAATCTTCCCGTTTGAGGCTTGTATACAGGGGAAACCAGATGTTGGTTTTTTTCTTTTCGGCAATATCCCGATTGTAATAATGCAGGTAGCCGTACCAGCGGGTCTCTTCTCCGGGCTGCCAGGAATGGTAGTGAAAGAGGCCGAAGCTTGTTCCTGCCTGGTTGGTGTTGCCCGGGGGCCTGCAGTAAAAAGGTACATAGTAGCGGTAGCCGCTTTCACCCGGCTGGTGAAAGACAAATGGTATGAACCAGAACTTCGAGAGGCTGCCCTCCTCGTTGTATCCCCAGTTGAAAAGGAGAAGGGCATTGTGATGGGATGCCCCGTCCTGTTTGCTCTTGCCGGCATGTAGATTGAAATAAAATGGCGGTATTATGGTATAGGCATCCTGTTTCCAGAACAGGAAGGGCATAACCCAGGTGCGGTTCAGTCTTTCAGGTGTGTATGCCCAGTCAAAAAGCCACAACAGGTTGGTATGGCTCTGACCCTCGCTGCCGGAATGGTGATATACCAGTGGAATAATGGGAGCCCACCAGGTCGTCTCCCCTTTGACAGCCTGGTTCCCATTCCGGGGCTCTGACCCCGCTGTCTTTGTACGGGCATAGATGGGGGTGAACAGGTAGGAAAACCCTTCGTCTGCCCCCTGCCAGAAGAGAAATGGGGCCAGCCAGAACCGTTTCAGCTCTGACCCTTCATCGGTGTTTCGCCAGGAGTAATCAAGCAGGCCCAGGTAGTTTCTGTGTCCCCCCTCACTGTTCCAGTTGTGATAGGTAAGGGGGATTATGGGAAACCACCAGTTGCGTCGCTCTGCCTTGCCTTTCTCGTCTGATTTGGATGCCAGGTAATGCAATGGTGAGACGCTTATGTGTTCTGAGCCCCTGCTGTTTCGTTCAGGATCGTTCCATGTGTAACTAGTTATATAGAAGAAAGGGGAGAAAAAATAGCTGTCAATATAGGTGTTCCCCTGCTCGCGGCCCCACCAGAACAGGTAGGTAATAGATGTATCATGTTCATGGGGGCTGTAATCCCTGTAATACAGGGGATTGGCGGTCATGTGGGATATACCGTCTGTGCGGTGATAGTGCAGCAGCAATGGAATGAAGTACTTGCGGCGATTGTCTATCTTGCTGTTCAGGCTGTACCAGAATGGCAGCATCCGCAATGAACGGTACCTGGGATAATCTGTGGTCTTGAATGCCCAGAGTATCATCAGGGAATGATGATCTTCCCAGTCTTCTTTCTCTACCAGGAAGGCATTTATGGGATATTTTTCCTCTTTCTCGCTGCCAAAAACGGCACGTTCTTCTTCACGCAGATCTGACCAGTCATCGTCTGCCATCAGCGGAGACTGGGCCGATGTAACCATTAGAACCAGTAACCCGATAAGTGTGAGCAGTTTTTTCATGATGGGGTCACGCGTCCATATACGGTCGATCCTTCCAGTTCCACCATTTTAATAGTTCAGGGTCGTGGGTGTCGTTTGAGGCGTAATATACCGCGCACCTGAGTACGTACAGCATGCAGCGGTCAATGTCTTTTCCCTGGATTCTATTCAGCTTTTTGTAGAGTGTTTCGGCGCTCTCGTCTTTCAGGTCACCAACAGAACGTACTCCCAGGTTGTAAAGGTCTTCCGCTATTTTCTGCCCTACGCCGGGAATCTGGCGCAGATCCTTGATGATGATATTGTTGGAGTAATCCACCATGCAACCTCGTGTGTATGTATTTTTACCACTTGTTCTCCCAATCGATTGAGGCGGTTGCCCGCATCAACGCGATAAAGGCGATCACCGTTGCGATGGTAATCGTAAAACCGGTATGTTCAGGAAAAAAGAAGGCAACTGAGAATATCCATTGAAAAATAATAAGCCCGAAAGCAGTACCCCATATGACTTCCCTGCCTTTGTTGATCAATACCGTGTAATAAAGAACAATTGCGGTTGATATTACCAGTGACAGTACAATCGCCCCTATAATACCCATGTAACTCATCATGTAGGAACCAAGAAGGTAGTAGATGAAAAATCCTGTCAATATAAAAAGATAATGCATTGGATGCAGTGTAATCTGTCGTGCCACGGTAAAGATGACCAGGTATCCCAGAAACAAAAATATGGCCAGCGGTGAATAAAAGAACATTTTAGATATAAGCGCCCCGTAGTTGCCGCTGATGTTAAGACTAAGAGCGATGTTCTGCCCGGTTACAAGGTTATTGCCCATCCAGGTAAGGGTTTTGCCCACCTCACTGTGTTTCTCGCTGGTTGGAACCATGGCACCGTCGGGGATTACCGTATCCGTAAAGTCGGTGGTCAGCATGGCGACAAGGTTCTTGATCTCGGTCTTTCTGTTGCCCAGTGCGTAGGTAAATGATGCGGTTCCCTGCGCCGAGTAGCTCACCCGGATTACGTGTTTCTCACCGGGTTTCATGCGGGCACCCCACTGTATGCCGTTTGCAAGATTGCTGTCACCGGTGTATTTTTTTCCATCAAGGGTAACCGTGATGGCGCTGATGTTGCCTGCCCCCTCGGGAAGTGGAAAGTTGAAACTGAGATCCTCGGTTCGGTTGAGCGAGTTTTCCATGGTATACTCGCCGGTGAAGGTGAGCAGGTAGCCGGGAAAGACGAGAAGTCCCTTTTCTCGTAGATTCTTGCTTATAACCGTTTCGGTTTTCTGGGTGTGATAGCCAAGGCTTGATTGTACCTGCCTGGTTCGATACTTCAACTGCCCGGTTTTCTTGTCCTCGTATTGCTCACGGACGGTGCTGGTATAACTGAAAAAGGGGGGCTGTTGTGTTACCTGTCCCCCCCATATCTGCTGTACTGATTTGAGGCTTCGGCTGTAGGTGCTGGAATGACGCTGATCGATGCGAAACCCTATGGCGATGGAAGCTATACTGAAAACAAAGGCGAAGGCGATGATAAGGGCGTACTTTAATAGTTTAATTACAAAATCCGGCCGTTCCCGGTAGATGCGTACCGACATGATAATGAAAGCGGCAACGATGAGGCTTGCCCCGAGAAAAAGTAGTCCTCCTCCCGTCATGATCCCCTCCTGCCTTACTGTGATTGGCGACAACTATAGACGGGTGGCATTCGTGCGTCAACTTTTATCTATATTGTTTTTGGTGATCATTACAAAGTCAGTCACCCCACGATGGGGAATGTCACTCCACCATTAGGGAATACTGCCACGGTGGCTTTCTTTCCCAGTTTTTTTACGCCGCGGTCGATGACTTTCTGTGGGTCATTGAAGCTTTCAAAGAAACCCAGTGCTTTCACCTCTTCATCGGTGAGTGTGGGGACGTAGAAACATAGTTCGTGCGCCCTGATAAGCTGCATGGAGTAGTATGTAAGAAATTTCTGCTCAACGTCAAGCCCCGGTTTGACTTTCTCAAGAAATCCCAGCACCCGGGCGGGGCCAAGCAGCCTGAGAATTGTCTTTACCAGCCATAACGGCTTGGAATCTTCCGGCATGGGGATGTCATCAAGCCCCCTGTCGGCCTTCATAAAGGCCATTACGGTGCCCCCTGGTTTTACCGCAGGCAGGGAGTTGCCCACGCATTTCATGCTCTGTTTGAAGTTTATATCCATGGGATTTGAGTTGCATATAATGCCGTCAACCTGCTTTTCCAGTATGACACCTGCATGATTCTTGTCGAAGTCGATGGCGGCCCGGTGGCACTTGATAGGGTCTCCGGCGAATGAGGCGATGATGTCTTTCTTGTGATCGAGAATCACGTTTACGCAGAAAATCTCGGCCTGTATCATGCCCCGTATCTCTTCAAGGTCCTGCCTGAAGGAGTTTTCCGAGGCTTCCATTCCCACCCGGTTGAACCGGTAGGGGGGTTCGGCTATGATGGAGTGATGGGTGCCGATAGTGTCTGCTGATGCCACTCCGGGGAGTATGTTCTTCATGCCCCCGCCGAAACCTGCCCATAGATGTGGCTCTACCACGCCAATTGAAATGACAAGGTCAGCATCTCCGATGGTGCTGTTCAGGTAGACGGGTGTGCCCCTGCTGGTATTTCCGAAGAACCGGTTCTGTCCTTCGTCGAAGGCGTTGTGATTCTTCCATTTTACTTTTTTCAGGTTCTTTGCTCCAACCTTTTCAGCCATTTCCTCTTCAGACATCTGTGTATGTATGCCAAGGGCGGGAATTATGGTTACTTTTTTCAATGAAGCGCCGGCCTTTTCCAGGGCTTCAAGGATCACGTGACAAAATTTATATGCCGGGGTGGGACGGGTGTTGTCGTCCACTACAATGAGGATATTTTTTCCACGAAGTTTCATTTTATCCAGGGGGCAGGTTTCTACCGGTTCCTGGATGGATTTCTTTACAATAGACGCCTCGGTTCCTTTTGGTTTCTTCGTTTTTCCCCGTTCTTTGGGGAATATCACGTTCCATGTGTCGGGTACTTCAACAGTTATCTTTTCCTTGCCCCAGGGCAGTGTTATGTTCATACGAACCTCCGCGTAACGTTTCTGTTTTTTGTATGTTGGTAATACAGCTAACACCATTTGTCAATTCTTTTGTATGAAGGAGTTTTAGTTGAGATAGAGAAGGGTTTATTATTGACAGGCGTTCTTTGACTCATTATTTGTGAGGATATGGAATGTGAGGATATTCGGGAATTGATGAAATAATGAATTATTGTTGACTTCTTGAGTTTGCATTTGTACTTTATATTGTACAACAGGGAGTGCAATTATGAAGACTATTACTTTTTCGGATTTTCGTAAAAATGCATCAAATTTTATCGATGAAGTTGAACACGGAGAGAAGATAGTAATTCTGCGACATGGCAAACCAGTTGCAGAAATAAGCCAGTATTCAGGTGAATCAGGTGAGCCATCCTGGAGACAACCAGTATCAAAATTGCAGATGAAAGGTAGTGACCTGTCTTCTGTGATACTGGAGGAGCGTGAATCGTATAAATGAAACTGGCAATGGATTCTTCTTCCCTGGTGAAAAGATATATTAATGAAAATGGAAGCGATGAAGTAGATTTTCTTTTAGGACAGGCATCACAGCTGGGTCTTTCTGTTATTGTAGTGCCGGAAATAATATCTGCCTTTAACCGACGAATAAGGGAAGAACTTCTTACATCCATTGATTATCGTTATGCCCGAAAACTTTTACTTGATGATGTACAAGATTCCGTTCTTCTACAGCTTACCCCCGGGGTTATATCACGTACTGTTAACATTCTAGAACACAATGCGCTCAGGGCAATGGATGCTATTCACCTGGCCTGTGCAATGCAGTGGAAGGCCGACCTTTTTGTTACTTCTGACAGGAGACAGTATAATGCTGCATCTGAGTCCGGCATGGCGGTAGAGTTTGTGGGTTAGTTGAGCAGGGGAGTTGCATCATAAAAAAATGATACCCGGTTCATACTATTATGTAATGGGAAACTGGTACATCTCTACCTGGGTCCCTCTCTGTCCAGTATGATTCCCGGCAGTTCTTCCACAAGTTCAATATTAAGATGACGTGATATAATGACAGGAAATTCTAAAGGCAGTACTGTAATGACTATGGTTCAACAAATTGACATAGAAGAATATTTAAAGTCAGAAACACCGTTGATTGATGTGCGATCTCCCGGGGAGTATAACAAAGGACATATCCCGGGAGCGATCAATATACCGCTTTTTTCTGATACCGAACGTGCCCGTGTGGGTACGGTGTATAAACGGCAGTCCAAAGAAAAGGCCATGCATCTTGGTTACAAATACGTACAACCAAAATTGGAAGATTTTATACTGCGTTCAAAACGAGCAGCTCCGAAAGGCAGGGTTACAGTATACTGCGCCCGGGGCGGGTTGCGCAGTAGTTCATTCGCAGAGCATTTGGAAGAAAACGGATTTTCCCATGTGTCGGTAATAAGAGGGGGGTATAAAGCCTATAGAAAGCATGCGTCAGGGACATTCGACATTCCCTTTCACCTGAAAATTCTGGGAGGCTACACGGGCAGTGGAAAAACCCCGGTAATTCACCAGCTTATGAAAAGGGGATACCAGGTTATTGACCTTGAGGGACTGGCCATGCACAGGGGATCAGCATTCGGAGCTATTGATGAACATGAGCAGCCTACTTCTGAACAATTTCAAAATAACCTTTTTGACGCGTGGAGAAAACTGGATTACTGCCAACCGGTATGGCTTGAAGATGAAAGTCATAATATCGGCGGTGTGGTTGTTCCGTATAACCTTATTACACAAATGAGAAAGAGTGCCCTGTATTTCCTTGATGTTCCAAAAGAAGCGCGGGCCCGGCACCTGGTGTCAGAATACGCGGATGTTTCGTCAGAATCGCTTGCCGAATCTATACATAAAATATCCAAAAGGCTGGGGCAGCAAAACACCATACGATGCCTTCATTTACTGGAGAAGAGGAATTATTATGAAGTGGCAATCCTGGCCCTGTCTTATTACGATAAATCGTATACAAAGGCCATGCGGTATCGTAACCGGGAAAATGTGTTTGTTGTGCCTTCAGACAGTACCGATCCCATCAGGAATGCGGATCTGATCATTGCACTGAGCGGGCAGCACAAAGTGAACGGTGCTATGCCGGCGTGAGTTGGGACAACAGTACCAGGCTGCTGATAATTCGGGAATGTCAGTAAAGTGTATTAGAGCAGTATGAGATACCCGGCATGAAAGATATATACCGGGTATCTCATACTTTTACTTCAGCTTTTCATCAATCACCTTCAAAAGCGTCTCCGTCTGGTTTTCCAGCAGGGAGAACCCCGTGTCTTTTCTGAAGACTATGTTGCGGTTTCGGTCAACCACCAGGTATACCCGGCTTGCCACGGGAAAGAGCCAGTGATCGGCATCATAGATTGTCACAACCTTTCCTTCTTCGTCAGAGAGAAGTGTCAGGCTTTCAAGACCGTGTTCTGCGATAAATTCCTGGTGAGACTTGATCGAGTCAACGCTTATTCCAATAACCTTGATGTTTCTTGATTCAAATTCTTTGATGTTTTGTTGAAACTCAACAAATTCCGGAGTTCAATTTCTACTATCGTCCTTCGGGTAGAAGGCGATTACAGCTCCCCTGTGATCTTTCAATACATTGCTGAGTGTAACCATGTTGCCGTCCTGATCGGGGAGGGTGAAGTCATAGCCTTTGTCTCCCACGTTGTGGGGCTGTGTTTTAACCCCCGAAGATGAGCAGGACCATACGAATGCCAGTGAGATCAATAAAAGAATCAGCCTGTGTGCCCGCATTATGTTACCTCCTGGTAGATTGTGTATAGTGATCAAAGATCAAAAATGTCTTTGAATTGTTCGTGCTGCAGAATTTCACGTATCCATTGTGTCATGTCCGGTGACCGGTAGAAAGGCTGATCACGGTAGAGCTCGAAAAAGGGATCGTAATATAGATCCTTAAAGGTCTCGTATTTTTCGGTAATAACTTCGCGAACTTTGGGTTGGGCGGGATGGTGATAGCTAAGCCTTCCAGGATCAGCCATGCCCAGGTGCAGAAAGGAATTCACCTTGTGCGCGCACCTGCAGGGATTTTCCGGATTGGCATGACCACAAAAACCGCCCATATGGGTAATGATCTTCCTGCGTGCCCTGGAAAGCATCTTCCTGAAATTTTCCCTGCTCACATCCATGATGGTGCTCCCTTCGGTATCTTTCAGTCCGAAGATGCCGCCAAGTATGAAGACCAGGCGTTCGCGCCGGTTCAGGCACATCATCATACCCATCATGCAGCCGGTTTTAATTTCCTCTTCCAGCACTTTCTGTTCCGGGTGTGATCCGGCACGGTCATCAGGCATTTTCTCGATGAGGGAGACATAGGTTTCCATGTCATGTATCCTGTATTCGAACTTCCTCTTTTTCATGGCCAGTACATGGTTAGCGGTGATGCGGTATACCCATGTTCGGAAAGCACCCCTGCTGGAATCAAACGATGAAAGCGAGGTGATGGCCTTGATGAGAATTTCCTGCGTGATATCGGACGCGTCGTCGTGGTCCATTACCATCTTAAAGGCGATATTGTATATCCACCCCTGGTGACGCAGGATGAGTTTTTCAAGTGACTGCTTGTTTCCGTCAAGGGCTTCCCGTATAAGTTGGGTATCTGCCCGGCTGCTGTTATGTTGTTCGTTGAATAATGAACCCATAGTCCCTCTTTGTATCTTTATAGTACTTATAGTGATTTTCTGATAGAGGTGTGACATTACACAACAAAAAAAATGTAAAATTTAAAACCAATTGACATGGAATGTGGTTTATAAATAATTATAAGCACTTAGCAGCAAGGTAATCCCTTAAAAAAATGGAGATCACATGAAGGTTAAAACCGTATGGATTGTTGCGGCCTTTGTACTACTGGTCCCATGTATTCTCCCGGCCCAGTTGGATTTCATGAGAGAGGATGCGGTTAAAGCCGCGAATCACTGGCTTTCGCTGGTCGATGCAGGAAGCTACACAAAGAGCTGGCATGAGGCCTCGACGTATTTCAAGTCAAAGGTGAGCATAGAAAAGTGGGAACAAATGGCCCGCGACCTGCGGGAACCCCTGGACGAGTGTACGTCACGGAAATTGCAATTAAGCCATTATGCCACCACTCTGCCCGCAGCACCGGATGGAGAATACTATATTATGAAATATAGTACAAGTTTTGAGAAAAAGAAATCAGCAATAGAAACGGTAACGGTGATGCTTGATGAAGACGCCCGGTGGCGTGTTACCGGATATTATATCAAATAAATCTAATCAAATAACAGTATGGAGCAGGCTATATGAATTCCGATGTATTCAAGCGAACACATTCCAACGCGCCTGAACTGGGTCCATCAATGTATAACCTGGTGATCGGCCTGACGCTGGCATGGGGATTCGCCATAAACTGGTACATGGTAAAAACCATAGATCCACAATGGCTTGCAAGCATCAACTTCGTGGTATTTCTACTTGCTTATTTCGCGTTGTGCTTCCTGGGGGTATATCTCTTCAACAGTTCAGAAAACCCCCTGGTTAGCTTTGCCGGGTACAACCTGGTGGTGATACCCTTTGGGCTGGTAATAAACATAGTGGTAAGCCAATACGATCCCACACTGGTGCTTCAGGCAATACGGGTTACCGCGCTGGTAACCTTCTCCATGATGGTGCTGGGGTCCCTGTTTCCCGCCTTCTTTCAAAAGATCGTGGGGGCACTCACCGTGGCCCTGCTGCTTGTCATAGTGGTTGAGCTGGTAGAGATATTTGTGTTCGGCATCCATCATGGTATCATCGACTGGATCGTGGTACTCATATTCTGTGGCTATATCGGCTACGACTGGGGCAGGGCAAATGCCATACCCAAGACCCTGGATAACGCCGTCGACAGTGCCGCGGCGCTGTACATGGATATCATCAACCTGTTCATACGTATATTGCGCATCATGGGGAGACGGTAACACATGTGCAGTGAAACAAATGCAGCAGAAAGCCAGGAAAGAAGGTGTTGACCACATGTCCGTTGAAGATATCTATGTGGGAATACAGAAGACACGAAAAAAGAAAAAATATCATAACCCCGGCAGAGTTTTTCAGCAGGTATTATTTAAAAAGTGATATATCTTAATACAGCAATAATAATCCTGGCACTGGCAGTTCTCCTGTCAATAGTATGGTATTCTGTAAGAACAGGAATATCACCCATGCCGTCTTCTGCTGCAGTACGAAAGATCATCCTGGATGAGGTTGGCATTGCAGGAGAGGGTGCCGTCATTGACGCGGGTTCGGGCTGGGGTACGCTGCTGGTTCGCATTGCCGCAGGGTATCCGGAACGTAAAGTGACCGGATACGAGCTGTCTCCAGTTCCCTGGCTGGTCTCATATATACGTAAGAAAATGTATCGGCTTGATAATTGTACTATTTATCGCCGGGACTTCTTAAAAGCTGATATATCGGATGCCGCTATCATGGTATGCTACCTGTATCCGGGTGGTATGCGCAAGCTTGAGAAAAAACTGGAAGAAGAGAAAACGGATGTACACACGGTGATAAGCAGTACCTTCGCATTCCCGTCCTTCAACTTTGATAAGGTTATAAGGGCTAACGATATGCACCGGTCACCGGTGTACGTGTATTCAATAAAATCACTGGATGTACCTTCGATAAAAGCAAACATCTCTACAGATGAGGTTGTTCAAATAATTCGCGAAGGCAGGGAGCGTTAAACTTTGAAGTCACTATCAAGCTTCTTGTGGGTGAACTTTTTTTCCCCGTCGGCATAAGGCGTTACCGTCTGCCCGGTGCCCACCAGCTTATATTTGTAGATAAGCAGGCCTTCCAGTCCGACAGGCCCCCGTGCGTGTATCTTGTTGGTGCTGATCCCCACTTCGGCCCCCAGGCCGTACCTGAACCCGTCGCTGAAACGGGTTGAGCAGTTCCAGAACACGTTGCCCGAGTCAACCAGTTCCATGAAAGCGGATGCATTTTCTTTATCGCCGGTGATTATGGTATCGGTATGACCTGAACCGAATGTATTGATATGATCGATAGCTTCTTCCATTGAATCTACTACTTTAATGGAAAGCCTGTAGTCCAGGTATTCGGTCTTCCAGTCCTCTTCGGTAGCGGCGGGCACATCGATGATGCCGCGGGTGCGTCCGCAGCCCACGAGTTGCACGTTATGCGAATCATATGTTTCTTTCATCTTCGGCAGAAAACTCTCGGCGATGTCCCGGTGAACAAGCAGGGTCTCCATGGCGTTACACACGGCCACGTACTGTATCTTTGAATCAAGGGCGATATCAACTGCCATGTCAATGTCGGCTCCATCGTCAACATAACCGTGGCATATGCCGTCGGCGTGTCCCAGCACGGGTATGTTGGAGTTATCCATTATATATTTCACGAAATCGTTTGATCCGCGGGGTATTATAAGGTCGATATACTCGTCCATCTTTAACATCTCGTTTACGTCGGCACGGGTTTCAAGCAGCTGCAGCCAGCCTAATGGTATACCCGCCTTCACGGTGGCGTCGTTGATCACCTGTGCAAGGATGCGATTTGTTTCCATAGCCTCGCTGCCCCCTTTCATAAGAACGGCATTGCCGCTTTTGAGACACAGGGTTGATATCTGTACCAGCGCGTCTGGCCTGGATTCGAATATAACACCGATAACGCCGATAGGACAGCTTACCCGGAACAGGTCAAGCCCGTTGTCCAGCTCGGTGGCCATTTGCGTGGTGCCAACCGGGTCGGGTAGAGTGATAAGGCTTTCTATGCCTTCGATAACGCCGTCGATCTTCTTCTCGTCGAACTTCAGGCGCTTCATGAGGGGGGCGGACAGGTTCTCTTCCTCGCTGCGGGCAAGGTCGTCGGCATTGGCCTTCACTATGTCTTCCCGCCTGGTGTCAAGGGCCCTGGCTATTTCGCTTAACGCGGTGTTTTTCAGGTCTGTTTGGCACGCGGCAAGGTGTATTGACGCGTTCCTGGCTGCGATTGCAAGGTCTTCGATGTTCATGATAAATCTATCCCTTATTTTGTTATATCTTCAAAAGAAGAAAATGAGGTTTCTTTGCCCTGTTCCCTGGCTTCAAAGTCCTGGATAATTTCTTTATCCTTGATATCTTCATACATTTCCCAAAGGGACTTTTTCAGCAATACAGAAGTATCGCATTCATAATATTCCTTCAGAAAGTTCAGAAGCTTTTCTTCTTTTTCATTTAATCGTATTGACGTTACTCCCATAAATCATATACCTCGTCTCTTTTGCCAATATATATTACATATATATCATCATTTTCCAGGAAAAAAATTGCCCTGTACTTTCCTTTTCTGAGCCTGAAGTACTCTCTCGTGTAATCACCTTTTAGCTTCTTAATGTCAAACAAATTTAGATCTTTTGTTAAATCAATAGCTTGAAAGGCATGATGCAATAGCAAAAATTGCTTTTTGGGTATTTCACCCTTTTTAAAAAGTTTTTTGATTACCCTTTCGTAAAAGATCATGTATACAATGTACTACATTCATGCTGATATGTCAATAATAAATGATCCAGGTTGGGGGGATTAGTGAAAAAGGATTGCAATAGTATTTTCGAGGTGTATATATTCTCATCAAGTTTCTCTTATTTCCAGGTTCCTACTTCTGGCAGCAAAATTTCAACGAACATAAAAGGGTGAAGGTACATGAAAAGGATACTGTATGTAAGCATTATTTCGGGAATATTGTTGTCATGGATCGTATCGTGCGCTCCCGTACACAGGCCAACAGTGATAAATGCCCCTCTCATGAAAAAACAGGGTGACGTACATATCAGCGGCCATATTTCTCTTGCCGGGGTCGAGGCAAATGCAGGGGCGGCCCTTTCTGATCACGTGGGTATAGTGGTAAACAGCGTACTTTTCGCTAATAGTGTGTCCGAGGAGGAGAAAGACGGGAAAACGTACCGGGTCGAAAACGAAATGGAGATGGTTGAAGGGGGACTTGGTTTTTTTAATGCCTTCAATAACGATATGGTTATTGAGTTGTATGGCGGGTTCGGCTATGGTTATTCGAAAACACTTTCTACTGAGGGCTATTATGAGGGAAAGACTCCGGACAAGGTTGAAGCAAGGGGGTATCGCTACTTTATCCAGCCGGCATTTGGTTATTCTGGAGATATCGCGGCTGTGGGCATTGCCACCCGTGTGATTTACCTTGACCTGTATGATTATCATGATTATTCAGATGGAGATACCTCCGGGCATCGGGGCCTGTTTTACGAGCCCGCGTTGTTTTTTCGTTTCGGGATGGAGAGCCTGAAGATAGAGGGCCAGGGCGGTTTCTCCTGGCGGGGAGACTATGGGGACATCGATCACATTCCACTCCATTTATCCCTGGGGCTTCGTCTCGAATTGAACCTGTTTTCAATCTAAATATTCTTCAAATTTGTGGATAAGGGTTCACTTCTTTTGTGACATCTTTAACGTGCGCATGCGGTTGATGGCGGCAGCCAGCTCGAGCTTTCTGAACAGGGCGTAATCACCCTGCAGGCCGGGGTGCAGTATGTCCAGTCCCTTCTCGTGCAGGTCTGCCATCACCCCGTCAAGCACCTCCCGCAATGTACGTTTACCATCCATGTACTTTTGTCGTGCATAGTAGATGGCATCGGCGATGGCGCGGGTCTGGCTGGTGTGTACCAGCTGTTCAACGGCACCAAGCTGTATTGTGGTGGTGCCGAACATTATAGACTGCAGGCCCTTGGGGGATATTTTCACGTCCCGCTTGCCTTTACTCGGATCAATGCTCTCTGCCAGGGGCACCCGGTCAACCAGTGAACCGAAGCTTTCACCCCCCTCGGCAACCCGCTCGGCCCTGTACTTCTCTGCGATGGCCCGAGCTTCTTCTGTCACGTTAGACGGCAGGTACTCTTTCATCATGATAACGGTGTCGGCAACATCGAAATAGTCACCCGATCCGCCGATAACCAGTATGGTGGATACCCCGTGATCTCGGTAGAGCAGCCGCACCTTGTCGATGAAAGGGGTGATGGGTTCACTCTCCCTGGCAACAAGTTCCTGCATGCGGTGATCGCGTATCATGAAGTTGGTTGCCGAGGTGTCCTCGTCAATAAACAGTACAGACGTGCCTGCTTCCAGGGCTTCCATGATGTTGGCCGCCTGCGAGGTGCTGCCGCTGCCGTCCTGCGAGGAAAAGGTATCGGTGTTCTGGCCGAAGGGGAGGTTTGAGATGAATGGGGTGATACAGGTTTTTTCGATGCGCCTCCCGTCCTCAGCCCTGATCTTTACAGCCTCGGGGTGGGCAACAACGTATTCCCTGCCGTCACCGGGGAGGTGATTGTATACCCCCCGTTCAAGGGCGTTGAGCACCGTTGACTTGCCGTGGTAACCGCCTCCCACGATGAGGGTCACCCCCTCAGAGATGCCCATGCCGGATATTTCACCGGAATTTGGAAGCTGGAATGATTCCCGAAGTGAGTCGGGGGCGGTGAACCTGATTACATGATCTCCCTTCATGGGGCGGTCGTCGATGCCGCTTCTTCGGGGCAGCACCGCGCCGTTTGCCACGAAGCCCACAAGCTTTTTTTCAGGGAGACTGTTTCGTAAGGCGTCAGCGTCTTCGCTGGTTTTTACATGATGGTACAGTTTATCTTTATCCAGGTTTTTGAACATAAGGGATTTTTCAACGATACGGGGCAATTCATCGAAGAACATTTCGATGGCGTGACTGCCGGCGATGCGCCTGCCGAATGCGGGAAGTCCCATAACGAAACGTGCTTCCACGAATGAATCATTTACGAATGCAGAGGTGCGCTCAAGTATTTCCTGTCCGGGACGGTCGATGGTAATAATGCCACCCTTGCCTGAGCCCCGGCTCCCTTTCGCAAATTTTCCGCACGACGTATGGAATGCACGGGTGAGGTAATCCCTGAGTGCCACTTCCCGGGAAGGAGATGCGTACGTATCAGCCGGGAAACCGGCAACGTCCTGGTTTACCCGCACATGTACGCGGCTTGGATCAGCGAAGGGGTCTCCCTGCACGTGATCTATGTACAGGGTGAAGTCAGGGTAATGGTATGCGTCCTTAATGTCCTTGTACGCTTTATATGATTTACCGTCAAGTCTTGACAGGTGTGATTTCAGATCGGTGTGTTCTTTCATAGTTTCTCCTTTGCATCCTTACTTGCATTTTATCAGTAGTCACGGTGTTGTCAATACCAGTTAATTAACTAACAGAAGAAATATGAATAGTAACATTATTTTATGATGATATAAAAAATTTGGGTCTTTCCGGATTATTGGGAATTGAAAATAATTTTTTATAACAATAATGCGGAATGAGCCAAAAATTTTAGTATTAGTAATTGCCATATATGATATAACGGTTGAGATGATTTTCAAGAAGTTGTAGCTGTATGAAATCCATTTATCATTCATAGAACAGGTTATTCAAATGAGAAAAAGTACAATCGTTCTTATTTTATATATACTGACAGCAACTGTCCCCTCTTTTTCAGAAGAAAAACTGTCACGCAGTTATACCGACATGCTCTTTGGAAGAGACAAGACCTTTCCCATTTCAACGTACAATCCAATGTACTTCGTAGATGGCTATCCAAACGCAAAAGTACTGATGAGTTTCAAGTACCAGTTTATCGAGTCATTTAACCTGTTCTTTGGGTATAACCAGTACATGTTCTGGGATATCCACGATAAGTCACGTCCATTCAGCGATATTAACTTTAACCCGCAATTGTTCTATCACCTGCCTGTTCAATGGGGCATCCTTGATTCGGTTCAGCTTGGATTGTATGAACACAAGTCTAACGGTAAGGACGAAGATGATTCCCGTTCATATGACAGCAATTACATGAGGATAATACTGGGTAAAGCCAGCGAAAAATACATTTTGAGATGCACCCTTCGGCCGTACGTGCTGTATCGTCTTGATGATACCAACAGGAATATAAGGGAATACATGGGATGGTGGGAAGCCGATTTCGTTATAGGACGCATTTTCAAAGGTCCGGTACAGGCAGTTGCATTGTATGCAAGGGTTTTTGCCGGTGGAGTAAATGGAACAGACTTTTCAAAAGGCGGCCAGGAGATCATGTTCATAACCAGGTTAAGCATACTGGGCGCCCATCCAGCACTTTGTTTCCAGTACTATCACGGGTATGCAGAGTCCCAGCTTGAATATGAGAAAAAGGAAACAGCATACCGCGCTGGGCTGATGTTGTATTTATAATCCCTGAGTAATGTAAAAACTGCATGACGTAATCAAGATTATGTGATGCAATTGCGTAGCAATGTTCTGATATTTTCATTAATGGAGGTAGCTATCATGAAAAGCTTCCGGTTCTTACCTGTTTATCCCGTATTGTTTTATATTCTATTTCTTTGCCATGGATACGATATCAATGCCGCCAGGGTATATGATCAGGAAAAAGGTATGCCCGGCTTTGATGATGTGCGGGTGTCATCAACACTATCGAGTAAAACAGGTAAGTATATTGCTCCCCATCTCATTGATGGCAGCAGCCGTTCCTGGGTTGAAGGTGTTAAAGGCCCGGGGGTGGGCGAGTCTATTTTTATAGATTTCAAGGCTCCGGTAAAGGTATCATACTTTTATATCAAGAATGGCTTTGGTGATCCCAAATGGTATGGGGCCAATCACAGGGTGAAAGAACTGCAGGTTGAGAGCACGGGGAGAATTTCTGATAATTTTGATAAAAAAACATTTACCGTCACCTTGAAGGATACCGGCAATATGCAGGAGATCCATCTGCCCGAGAAGGTGCTGTGCCGGGGATTCAAGTTCACTATCAAGTCTGTATATAGAGGGAGTAAATTCGATGATACCTGTATATCCGAGATCTCATTCAAGCCTTTAAAGGTGGGTGCTTCTCCTCAATGGTCTTATCAAGATCCCTCCTGTAAAGGTCCGGTATCACTGAATATAATGGGGTATGAACTGCTGCTTCGCCCCAACGGTAAAATGACCGGGAAAGGTGCAGGCATGTGCCAGTGTGAATGTCCATTTGTAAGGGGGACATGGGGGCCAACCAGTGATGGCGGATATTACCTGTACATTGTAAATAAAATCGATAGTAACTGTGGTGATGTTGAGGCAGAGCCTTCTGGTGTATGGGTGGAAAATTACATGGTGGAATTGATCGATAGAGTAGTACCCTGAATAACGCATACTATCATGCAGCGTGCCGCAAAATAATGAACGGACAGGATATATAGTATTTAACATGGAAGATTTACGCCAATCACCGATATTTGTAATACCTGTTTTATTGATCAGTGTTGCCCTGCTCAACCTGGGGAATGATCTGCAGGGTACCCTGCTTGGTGTTCGGGCCGCAATCGAGGAGTTTCCCCGGGAAAACATCGGTCTGGTCATGTCCGCGTATTTCGTGGGTTTTGTTGTGGGGCCGTGGTTCATACCACGGCTGATTTCACAGGTGGGACACATCCGCACCTTTGCCGCGATGGCGTCACTGGCTTCTGGTGTGGCACTGGCCCATGTGCTTATCATTAATACACCCGCCTGGATGTTGCTGCGGTTTGTTCATGGAATATGTTACTCGGGTATGATGCTGGTTGTGGAAAGCTGGCTGAACGGCAGTGCGACGTATTATGACAGGGGACGAATTCTGTCCATTTACAGTATCGTGTTTTACCTGTCTTCAGCCGCAGGCCATCCACTGTTAAATATTGCTTCCCCTGAAGGATTCACATTGTTTTGCGTGGTATCAATTCTGATCTCCCTGGCGGTTATTCCCATTACCCTTGCGCAGGTGGAAAACCCGGCAAGGGTACCCATGATGCGCATGAAAATTGGATCCCTGTTTAAGACAGCCCCAATGGGAATAATCGGCATATTCATTGCCGGCTTATGTATGAATGCATTTCGTGGAATGGGCCCAACCTTCGGGCAGGATGTGGGGCTCACACCCGCCGGTATTTCTGCAATAATGGCGGTTACCACGGTGGGGGGCCTGGCGTTGCAATGGCCTATGGGGCTTTTATCAGACAGGATGGACAGAAGAAAGGTAATTCTCTGGGCAAGTCTTGGTGCAGGTATAATAGCCCTTGTGATCGGTTTTTCCGGGGTAGTCAGTCTTCGTGTTCTTCTGGTTGCATTGTTTGTGTTCGGTGGACTGGGTATTCCAGTATATGCCATCTGCATTGCACACGCGAATGATCATGTTCAACCGGGCGAATTCGTGGCCACGGCAAGTACCATGATGGTTTCATTTGGACTGGGATCGGCAATCGGCCCGTACCTGTCAGGGGTGGTAATGTCAAAAATCGGTCCCAATGGGCTTTTCATATTAGCCGGATATATATGGCTAATATTGTTCGTGTTTGGTCTATTCGTGATTGAACGCAGAAAACCTATCAAACAGCGTTTAAAAGAAACATTCATACCTGTACCACGAACAACCCCTTCATCCCTGCAATGGTATGCCCGCCAGGCACGTGAAGAAAGGCGGATAAAAAAAGGAAAGGCCCGGTCATAAGACACGGGCCAGTTCCGTTCTGTACAAAAACAGTTTTTTATTCGTTTTCGGATGGTTTTGATTCTGATACAGGTGCTGAAGATGATCCTGTTCCTGGTTTTTCTTTCGGGATGGCGATACCCAAAATGTTTAACCCCGCGTCAAGTACTAAGAGTGAAGCGGCGATACTGATTAGTATAATTACCTGTCCTAGGAGCGGACTTCCAACTATAAACTGGTAAAGATAAAAAGTATTAATAAACGTTACTATCCCGATTATCGATCCAAGCCCACCTGCTGCCGCGGGTAGATACTTACGGATTTGTTCCTGCATGGATGGTATAAGCAGGTAGATAAGGCATGCCACCCCAGCTGCCAGCATAATAATTGCTGATCCCGGTGCGAAAAGACCTCCCACGATAAGAATTATGATTCCCATCACAAGGATAACCAGACCTCCAAGTAAAATAATATTGTCCCTTGAAAGTTTATTTATAAAGGGTATTTTTTCCACTATCATTGGAAACCTCCATTAAATTTTTACTTATTATTAATTATACATTAATAATAAGTAGAATGCAAACGATAAAAAATATCACAACGGAATAGTGAATAAAAATATAAATTTGTTGCAATATTAGGTTTGTGAATTACAATCATCATCTGAGTCGATAACGATATATAGGGGGTGTTATGCTTGAATATATAGGTGATGAAAATGGTTTTTACATACAATATAAGGGCAGAACGGTAATTACCCATAGTATTACAGATCCCTGTATTTGTATTGGCAGTGGAACTGCACGAATTGAGACTTCTCATGGTGTATATAAACTAAAAAAGGATACTATTCAACATAAAGAAAACAGCAGCGATTTCTCTATATCGGGTAATTCTGACGACGCAATAGATATTATATTTGGATCACTTGTTACACTGCATTGCCGCGTCATAGATAACCGGTTGCATATTACCTTTAGTGATTATGATGAAACATGTAACAGGTTTTGGATCAGCCTGGCAGCAACGCCGGATGAGCACGTGTATGGTTGCGGTGAACGTTTTGGTAAGCTTGATCTTCGTGGACATGATATCCCTATATGGGTAACAGAACCGGGAATAGGGCGCGGACGGGATTACGTGGGAATCCTGGCAGAACTTCATTCCAGGGTTGGCGGTGCATGGCATAACACCTACTTTCCCATGCCCACGTTTGTTTCATCGCATAACTGGTACATGCATGCAGAATCTGATTCGTACGCACGGTTCAATTTCAAGAAGAAGGACAGGTTCGTCCTGTATTTCTGGCAGGTACCTGAGACCCTGGTGTTGGGAGTAGGTGAAAGTGCCGTTGAGACTATCGGGGAGTTATCAGCTTTTCTTGGTCGACAACCATCACTGCCGGACTGGGCATATGAAGGCATGTGGCTGGCTGCACAGGGAGGTACCGATGCTGTTCATAACAAGGTAAAAAAGGCCCGTGATGCCGGACTGAAACTTTCAGCCATCTGGTCACAGGACTGGCAGGGTATACGCAAAACCCCGTATGGTACCCAGCTAATGTGGAACTGGAAATACGATCCTGAGTTGTATAATGGACTTCCTGAGTTTATTGATGAACTGCATGAAGAAGGAATAAAGTTTCTCGGATATAATAACTGTTTTTTGGCCATGGACAGTGAACAGTACAAAGAAGGGTCATTAAAAGGATATTTCGTGAAGGACGGGGAAGGGAAAGACTACGAGATATACACATCCACATTTCCCGTGGCAATGGTTGACCTGACAAACCCTGATGCGTGGCAATGGTACAAGCAGATAATAAAGGAGAACATGATCGGTATCGGGCTGGACGGCTGGATGGCTGATTTTGGTGAGTACCTGCCCGTTGATTCTGTGATCCATGATGGTGATCCATTGCTGCATCATAACACCTATCCGGCGGAATGGGCGAAACTGAACCGGGAGGCGGTGGAAGAGGAAGGTAAAGCGGGACAAGTTGTGTTTTTCTCCAGGGCAGGTTTCACCCACTCCCCGCGATATTCACCACTTTTCTGGGCCGGGGACCAGCTGGTGGCATTCCATGAAAACCATGGTCTGCAATCAGTCATACAGGCCGGTATCTCTATGGGTATGTGCAGCTGCGGATTCTACCATTTCGATATAGGGGGATTCTTCTCAATATTATGGATAAAACGAAACAGGGATCTCTGGATGCGCTCAGCCGAAATGGCGGCATTCACGCAGGTGATGCGAAGTCACGAGGGGATCAATCCAGAGGTTAATTGCCAGTTCGATTCCAGTCCCGAAATACTTTCCCACCTGGTTCGTATGACGAAGGTATATACTCATTTGAAAGAGTACCACAGGTATTGTGCCCGTGAATACATGGAGAAGGGATTGCCGCCAATGCGACATCCCTATATTCACTATGAGCATGACCTGACAATGCATGACCTTAAATACCAGTACCTGTATGGACAGGATATCATGGTTGCTCCGGTGATAAAGAAAGGACAGAAAAAAAGAAAGCTGTACCTGCCCCAGGACAGGTGGATACATGCCTGGACCGGTAAGGAATATGGTTCGGGTTGGCACAGGGTGAATGCCCCCATGGGTGAACCACCAATCTTTTACAGGAAAAATTCAACGTTTTCTGACCTGTTTGCAGTGTTGAAGGATTTTTGAAGATTGAAGTTGATAAAAAATCACCATGCTTTGCCAGGGCATTATATAACTCACGTGGGTGATGGAAAGAAATGATACTGGTTAAGTTTTAAGTACCTGTCTGAACTCTTCAACCAGTCCCTGTACAGATGCCTTGGCATCTCCAAAGAGCATACGCGTGTTGTCCCTGAAAAAAAGAGGATTTTCGATCCCCGAAAAGCCAGGGTTCATGGACCGTTTCAATACGAACACGGTGCCGGCCTTCTCCGCGTCAATTACGGGCATGCCGTAGAGAGGGCTGTCTTCTTTTTCCCTGGCTGAAGGATTTACCACATCGTTGGCGCCGATAACTATGGCAACATCAATAGTATGAATTACCGGGTTAATACTGTCCATCTCTACCAGTTGTTCGTAGGGTACGTCTGCTTCGGCAAGGAGTACATTCATGTGACCCGGCATCCGACCTGCAACAGGATGGATGGCAAATTGAACCTCGGTGCCATTGGAGTCAAGTAATCCTGCCAGCTCTTTTACGGCGTGCTGGGCCTGTGATACTGCCAGCCCGTAACCGGGGATGATAACCACCGACCTGGCGGCCTCAAGTATGAGAAAGGCGTCCTGTATGGTTACAGGGTTTACCTCACCCTGCTGTTGGGCGGATTCTGAAGCTGAGCCGGCTACGGAACCGAACCCGCTGAAAAGAATGTTAGAAAGCGAACGGTTCATGGCTTTGCTCATTATGGAGGTAAGTATGATTCCGCTTGCTCCCACCAGTGCCCCTGAGACTATGAGCACATTGTTTTGTATGGCAATACCTGCCGCGCTTGCCGCCAGGCCCGACATCGAGTTTAACAGTGATATGACAACAGGCATGTCGGCACCGCCGATAGGCATCACAAGGGTGATTCCCATAAGAAGGGCCACTACCGTGAATATCAATAGCAGGTGAAATGCCTCGGTGGAAATGTCAGATGTAAGAGCGGGAAAAATAAAGGCGATGGACGTGATGAGTATCCCTGCAACAAGAATGCTGTTCAATATTTTTTGTCCCGCGAAAAGTACCGGTTTTCCCGGCAGCACTCCCGAAAGTTTTCCCCAGGCCATCAGGCTGCCGGTAAAGGTAATGCCGCCGATAATTATGGCAAGCACCAGGGCCGTAGTGGTAACTGTTGCCCCGGGGGCACTCTCTGAATATACAGCCATGGCAACCAGGAGACTTGCAACTCCACCTGAACCGTTGAAAAGGGCAACCATTTCTGGCATGGCGGTCATGGCCACAAGACGGGCTGATAACGCGCCGATTATTGATCCGGTAACAATACCGATGGCGATCCATCTGAAAGATATGATTTCACCACTGACCAGGGTGATGACCACCGCCATGAGCATACCCAGTGAAGAGAGCATGTTTCCCCTGCGGGCAGTGTCCTTTGAGCTGAGCATTTTAAGGCCAAGCACAAAGCATATGGCGGAAATTATGTAGGCAAGTTCAATATAGAAACTCATTTGCTGTTATCCCCGCTTTTCTTCTTTTTGAACATCCCCAGCATGCGGTCAGTGACCAGGTATCCTCCCACCACGTTGATAGTGGCAAATAGTACCGCAAGTGTGCCAAGCACGGTAGTAAGCACCGTATGGGCTGATCCAGCTGACAATACCGCCCCCACAAGGGTGATGCCCGATATGGCATTTGCACCGGACATGAGAGGGGTGTGCAGGGTAGAGGGAACCTTGCGAATCAACTCAAGGCCAAGAAATATTGCAAGTATGAGAATGAACAGCAGCTGGGTACCCTGCATTATTTTTCTACAATCTCCTTTATCATAGAATTAACTATTTTACCATCATGTGTTATCATGGCTTTCTTCAGTATATCATCTTCAGGGTCGATGATGAATGATCCCTTCTCGCCGTTCCAGAATTCTTCTACCAGGGCGGTTACGTTGCTGGCATACATCTGGCTGGCGTGTACCGGTACTGTTCTTTCTATCATAGAAGGTGCCAGAATTTTTATGCCGTTGACAATATGTTCTTCATCTTTTCGGGATAGCTCAACATTGCCTCCTGAATCAATGGCGAGGTCGATGATAAGACTGCCCGGTTTCATTCGGTTAATTATATCTTTCGTTACAATAACAGGGGCATTTTTACCAAAGACCCTGGCAGTGGTTATAACAACATCAGACTGGGCACATTGATCTGCCATGGCTTTCTGCTGGCGTTCAAGCTGTTCCGTTGTAAGCTCTCTTGCGTATCCTCCTTCGGTTTCACCGGTATCACCAAGATCGATTTTCACAAAACGGGCTCCAACCGATTTGACCTGTTCTTCAACAACCGGCCTGGTGTCGAATGCGTACACCAGCGCTCCAAGCCGTTTGGCGGTGGCAATGGCCTGGAGGCCGGCAACCCCCGCGCCAATGATGAACACCCGTGGAGGGTTTATTGTGCCGGCCGCGGTGATCATCATTGGAAATATGCGGTTTAACTTTTCGGCGGCGTGGATCACTGCAGTATAGCCGGCAATAGAGGCCTGCGAACTTAACGCGTCCATTTTCTGCGCCCGGGTGATACGGGGGATCATTTCCATGCTGATTGTTGATATTCCAGCCTCTGCATATTTTTTTATCAGTTCAATATTATTGAAGGGGTCAAGGTAGCTTATGTGTACGGCACCGCCTTTCATCCTTTCTATTTCACCGGGAGATGAAGGCTGTACCCGCAGAATGATGTCCGACTCTGCCAGTATTTCATCATTGCTTCGTGCCAATGCTGCACCCGAGGTTTTGAACAGATCATCTGAGAAACCGCAATAACCGCAGTTGGTGCCAATCCCATTTTGCACCAGCAATTCTGACCCTTCCAGTTTCATGAGCCTTGCGGCGGTTTCCGGCACAACAGCCAGCCTTGTTTCTAAGGTAGTTGATTCTGCGGGTAGTCCTATTTTCATAATGCTATCCAAACCCTGTTGCTTTTTCAGTTTATATATAATGTTGAAAATACAAGCTCATGACTATACTATAGCAATTAGTATACTCCTGCAGGGGGGACATGTCAAATCGAAGAAAAGGCCCGGGGTGACAAATCTTTATTTCTTTTCTTTCATCTTCATCACGAAATTGTACACGCCATACTGGAGGGCTGACATGGATCGTTTGAATATGGTTTTAAAATCTTCCGGGGCTGTCACAAATAGCTCGATACTTGCCCATACATTGTCCCTTACAATAAAAAGCTTGGAGGTTTTTGATTCAGCATTGGCATAATTTACCGCCTCAAGTACCTTTTGTCTCTCGCTGCCATCTTTCACCGGCCAGAAATTGGGCAATACTATGCGAAAGAAATCAGTGTCTTCAGGGTCAATCTGTATGAAATAGGTGTTACCTTCAAATTTAAAAAGAACATCCCCGTCGTCATCAAGCTCTACCGGGTACCCTTCACTTTTAAGATATTCAGTGTACATTTCCTGCATCGCAGTTTTGTTAACTTTTTCTATTGCGTCCTCAGAAAATGCTGGTGATATAACGGTGCTGGTAAAGATAACGATTGATAATATAGTTATTAGCGGCACAATTGTGTAATTTCTGGTTTGCATATATATCCTCCGGGTGATTGCAGTATAGTACAGGAACCTCTTAAAATGTCAATTCCTTCAGTAGAGAAAAATACGAAACAGAACTCCAACGTGACATAATATCATTTAATTAAATATGTTGTAATACAAATTAATCATTTGACATCCCCGTCCAGCGGGTTTGTAATGGGAATCTCCGAAAGAGATAGATTCTTACAATATCACGGGAGGTTAGTATGCGTTGCGACAGAATATTTTCAACCTATGATTGTGAAAGGTTGAAAACCATTGAAAATGACAGGCTGATCAATGATGAAACTGGAATGAAAATGCTGTGTTCAATCAGGGAAATAATGTCCCGTTCAAAACGGGTGAAGCCAAAAAAGATCAAGCCTACTGTTGTGACGATGAATTCCCAGTTCATGTTAAAAGATCTTGATACCGGAAAAAAAGAGATATATACACTGGTATATCCGGGAGAAGACAATAGTATTGAAAACAGCATCTCAATTTTATCACACATCGGAACCTGTGTTATCGGTTGCAGTATAGGAACCGTGATAAACCTTAATTCCGGATTGAACCGGTACCTGGTGATCGAGGATGTATTGTTCCAGCCTGAAGCGCATGGTCAGTATCAGATGTGA